>DAISJI010000236.1:0-3924 GCA_036821585.1 Terriglobales bacterium | reverse complement strand
TCGGTTATCGGCGCGGAAGAACTTTCGTGCAGAGAGCTTTCCGGGGAGACGCTCCGCTGGGTACGGGACCCGCGAACCGGTGGAATCCGATACTGCGCCTGCGCTTCTTTTCGGTGCCGAGGGCGATCGCAATCGAGCGCCTGGGTTCGCTCACACCGCTACTGGCAACGTATTTCTCGACCGAAGCACTGGCCGACCCGGCATTCGAGGTGCAGCGCACGGCCATTGGCGTGCTCGGCAGGCATCGAGTTCCGGCGGCGATTCCACAACTGGTGAAAGAGCTGCAAAGGGCGGTGGAGCAGGCGAGCGACCTATCGCTGCGGTCGGTGAAGGCCGCGCTCGTGAGTTACAAGATCGACGATCTGCCGTGGTTCCTGCCAGTGCTGGCGCATCCGAACTCGCGGGTACGTTTCTTCCTGGTGGACGCGATCCGGGAAATCTGCCTGCACGCAGCACGCACGTTGCCGCTCAACAAGAATGACTTCTCGCAGCCCTTCTACGAGATCTTTCTCGACCAGATGTCAGCCGACACGTCGGCGGACGTACGGGCACGCAGCGCGGCGGTGATCGGGTATTTCCGGGACCAGCGGGCCGCCCAAGTGCTGCGCCGATTGCTGACAGACGAAAACGAATTCGTCCGGCTGCACGCGACGCGGGCATGCGCTGACCGCTTGTTCGCGACGCTGGTGCCGGATTTACTGCGCCGGCTGGAAGACCCGAAGTGGAGGGTGCGGGAGTCGGCCGCCCGGGCGCTGCGGGCGATGGACCGCGACGGCTTCGATGAACTGCTGCGGTTGTTTATCGCGACGACCGATCGCTACACGGCCGAACAAATCATCGATGAGATCCAGCGTAGCGGCACGGTGGAAGACGTGGTCAGCTCGCTGGTCCCCGGCAACGCCGATTTTGCACTGGCGGAAGCGGTGTGCCGGAAGATGGTGCAAATGGGCAAGACGTCGCTGCTGCTCAACGCGCTGGCCTCTTCGGGAGTGCCCGACGAAGCGCGCGCGGTCATGATGGATGCGATCGCGCTGGCGCCTCCGCCGGAGTTCTACCCGCTGTTACAGGCGCTGTCGCAGCACGAGAGCGCACTTGGATTCAAGGCGGCATCGGTAATGAGCGCGTCCGCAGTCCGAAGGGCTGCCGTTGGAGGAGCCGATGCATAGTTTTCTTCTCCAGATATTCGATTACCTGAACACGATTATCCTGATCTATTTTGTAATCACCAACGGCACCTACACGGTGCTCATGGTGCTATCGCTATACACAGTGACGCTGCACTCGCGGTACGCGTCGCGGCGGTCGTATTACGCGCAACTGGCCGAATCGCCGGTCACGCCGCCGGTCGCTCTCGTGGTCCCTGCCTTCAACGAGCAGGACGCCATCGTGGCGACCGTGCTGTCGCTGATGGACCTGCAGTATCCGGAGAAGGAAATTATCGTCGTCGACGATGGTTCCACCGACTCCACCGTGCAGCGCCTGATCGAACAGTTCGGATTATTGAAGATGGACCTCATCTACCGGCCGGTGCTGGCGGCAAAGCCGGTCACGGCGTTCTATCACAACCCGCGATATCCGGAATTGATCGTGCTCTCCAAGGAGAACGGCGGAAAACCGGATGCCGTGAATGTCGGCATCAACATGGCGCGGAGCAGCTATTTCTGCACCGTGGACGCGGATTCGATCATCGAGCGCGAGGCGCTCCTGCGGCTCATCGCGCCCGTCCTGCAATCGAACGTCAACACGGTGGTGAGCGGCGGAGTGGTGCGCATCGCGAACGGTTGCACGATTCAGGACGGGCGGATCACCGAGGTGGACCTGCCCGGCTCCTGGCTGGAACGTTGCCAGGTAATCGAGTACATACGAACGTTCCTTTTCGGGCGTCCCGCCTGGAGCTTGTTGAATGCGACATTCATCACTTCGGGGGCATTCTGCCTGCTGCATAAGGAAACCGTGATCGCGGCGGGCGGGCTGAGCACCGACACCGTCACGGAAGACATAGACCTGGTCGCGACCCTGCATAAGTACCTGCGCACGAATAAGCGGAAATACCGGATGGTGTTCACCACCGACCCGATCTGCTGGACGGAGTGTCCGCGCACGATCGGCATGTTTGCCCGGCAGAGGCGGCGCTGGCAGTTGGGCTTGATGCAGACGGTGATGAAGCACAACGAGATGATCTTCAACCCGCGCTACGGCGGGCTGGGCATGTTGAGCATTCCGTTCCACGCTTATATCGAGGCGATCGGTTGCCTGGTGGAAGCGATGGGAACGATCCTGGTGCCGTTCTCCTTCCTGATCGGCGCCATGCCGCTGGCGCTGTTCATCCTGATTATGACTTTGGCGGTCGGATACGGCACGCTGCTTTCCCTGGGCTCGGTCTTGCTGGAGGAAACCACGTTGCGGCGCTACCCGGGAATGCGGCACCTGCTGATCCTGATCGCGTTTGCAGTCATCGAAAACTTCGGATACCGGCAGATGGTCTCCTTCTTTCGCGCGCAGGGAGTGTTGCGCTACATAACCGGGCTGCGCAAATGGGAGACGGTAGTGCACAAGGGCGTCGGCGGAAGCATGGCGTTGGCGGAACATGAATCGTAGGTTCTGGTTCACAAACCGCGTGATCATCGGTGTAGCGGTGTTCATGGTGCTGGTCGGTTTCTGGGAATTCAAATGGAAGCCGCAGTACCGCCCGCACTACGAGGCTGGTGTCGCTGCCTACCAGAAAGGCGCCTATATCCTGGCGCTGGGTTACTTTGTCCGCGCCTACGAGATCGCGCCCAACTCCACGGACACGGTCATGATGCTGGGCTGGACCAACTTGAAGCTGCATCGCTTCGAGGAGGCCCGTTTTTACTTTGACCGCGTGCTGCGCATCGATCCGGGCATTGAAGAAGCACAGATGGGGGCGTCGTTCGTGGCGCTGGAAACCGGGCGCGGCAAGATCAACCCGAAATTCCTCGGCGAAATGCTGGCTGCCCGCGGCGGCGATGCCAACGTTCGCATTCTCGCCGCCGGTGCGCTTATCCAGCAGGGCAAGAACTTCGAGGCGGCGGATATCTACCGCGGCATGCTGCACGACCGCGACTACGGCGCCGCCGCGCAGTTCGCGCTGGCGAATCTGTACGGCAATGCCGGTTATGACGATCCCGTTCCCCCGATCCTGCCCGAGCCTGCGAAACCGACAGGCGTCGAACTGCGTTTTCGCGCGGGCGACGGCGCCATGTGGCGGATGGGCAAGGCCGGCTGGGAAAAATTTTACGTGACCGGCGTGAACCTTGGTCCGGGAGCGCCCGGGTACTACGCAAGTTCCCCACCGACTGAAGGGAAGAAATACGCCGACTGGCTCAACGCGGCCGAACAAATGCGGGCGCGGGTAATACGCGCCTACACGCTGCTGCCTCCGGGGTTCTACCGGGCGTACCACCACTTCAAGGCGAATGGCGGACGGCTCACTCTCTACCAGCAGATTTGGATCGACGATCCCCCTGGACGCGATCTCTTCGATTCGGCGTTCTTCGAACAGTCGAAAGCTGAAATCCGCGATGCCATCGATGCGATTCACGGCCACGCGAGCGTACCGCCACGTCGCGCGCGCGGCAGCGGAATTTACAATCTTGACGTTGCGGAGCACGTGGGCGCCATCCTCGTCGGACGCGAACTGGAACCGTCGGTGGCCCAGCGCACGAACATTATTAATGCCGGCAAGACGAGGTATTCCGGCAAATACGTGAGCGTCGAAGGCGCGAATCCGACCGAGGTCTGGTTCGCCGAGATGCTCGATTACGTGGTGCAGTACGAGACCGAGACCTACGGTTGGCAGCACCCGGTGGCGCTTGTGAACTGGCCTCCCACCGATCCATTGACGCATCCGACCGAGTCCACGACGGCGGACGAGGTGCGCTTCCGCATCCGCCATGGCGAAGC
>DAISJI010000235.1:0-3960 GCA_036821585.1 Terriglobales bacterium | reverse complement strand
GAGAGCGCGCGGACGTAATCGTAATCCACCTCGCCCATCGCTTCCTCGTCGCCCGCCTGGCGCGCTTTGACCTGCTCTTCGAAGCGGCGCAACTGGTCTTCGGGATCGTTGAGCTCGCTGAAGGCATTGCCGATTTCCATGCCGCCGGCGAAAACTTCGAAGCGCTCCACCCAGTCGGGCTCGTCTTCTTTCTTCTTCGACAACGGCGAGACCGCCATGGGAAAGTCGTAAATGATGGTCGGTTGGAAGAGGTGCTCCTCGGCGACTGCTTCGAACAGCGCCGCGATCGTCTTTCCCGCAGGCTCCTTCGGATCGTAGGGCATGTGCGGCTGCTGCGCGGCGTTGTAGCGCTTGACCAGCGCGCCGACGCTCTCCGCACTCGCAAAATCCGACATCTGCGGTTGCGCGCCCGCGCTTTCGGGCCAGAATTGAATGATGGCCTCGCGCATGGTGAGGCGCTGCCACTTTGTCCAGTCGAGTTCCTTTTCCTCGAACGTGGAAACGGTCGTGCCGTTTACCTCGCGCGCGACGTCGCTGAGCATCTCGACCGTGAGGTCCATCAGGTCCCGATAGTCCGAGTACGCCTGGTAGAACTCGAGCATGGTGAACTCGGGGTTATGCTGGCGGTCGATGCCCTCGTTGCGGAAGTTGCGGTTGATTTCGTACACGCGGTCGAGCCCGCCGACGACCAGCCTTTTGAGATACAGTTCGGGTGCGATGCGGAGATAAAGGTCGATGTCGAGCGTGTTGTGGTGGGTGATGAACGGCCGCGCCGCCGCGCCACCCGCGATGGGCTGCATGATCGGCGTTTCGACCTCGATGTAGCCGCGGGAATCGAAAAAGTTCCGCAGCGCCTGCACCACCTTGCTGCGCTTGACGAAGGTCTCGCGCACTTCGGGATTCATTACCAGGTCAACGTAACGCTGGCGGTAACGCGTTTCGACGTCGCTCAAGCCGTGCCACTTCTCCGGCAGCGGGAGCAGGTCCTTGGCGAGGAAGGTGATCTCTTCGACGTGGACTGTCAGTTCGCCGGTGCGGGTGCGGAACATGTATCCGCGCAGGCCGACGTGGTCGCCGTTGTCGAGCAGCTTGAACAGCTCCCAGCCCTTTTCGCCGACCGCGTCCTTTTTGAAGTACGCCTGGAGGCGCCCGCCGCCCTGTTGCACGTGGGTGAAACCTGCTTTGCCCATCAGGCGCACGCCGATCATGCGCCCGGCAACGCGCACGTTGATGCGGCTGGCTTCCAGTTCCTCGGCCGTTTTGGGCGAGTACTCCGCTAGAATCTGCGGGACGGTGTGGGTGAATTCGTACTTATGCGGGTAGGCCGGCTGACCGAGAGCTTCGATCTGGGCGAGCTTGTCGCGGCGGATCTTGTAAATGCTGTCGTCGAGTCCCATTGTGTTCCAGCGCGCCGCTGGTCTGACGGCGAAGCAGCGCGCAAACAATGAATTATAACGGGTGATCGGAGGCCGGCGGTCGGCGGCCGATGGCCGATGGCCGGCGCACTGTGCCAGGTATGCCCGCGGGCAATGTTTATGGGTCACAAATAATCGTGATCGACGTCGCGCACGTATTGAATGCAGAAGACATAGAGCGTACTATTGCGCGTTCTAATTCTTCCTTCATGAAGGGGCAGGCGCGGGTCCCATGCCGCAGAATTACGTACCCATTTTCCTGTTCATCGCGGTGGTCGCGATCTTGATTCCGGCCACGCTGGTCCTCGCCAAGCTGGTCCGGCCCAATAATCCCGAGAAAAACAAGCTGTCGCCGTATGAGTGCGGCATCGATCCGGTGGACAACGCGCGCGGGCGCTACACGGTGCGCTTCTATATCGTCGCCATCCTGTTCGTGGTGTTCGACGTGGAGACGATTTTCCTGTTCCCGTGGGCGGTGCAGTTCCGGGTGCTGGGGTTGTTCGGGCTCGTGGAAATGATGGTTTTCCTGGTGATCCTGGTGGTCGGGTACGTTTGGATCTGGAAAAAGGGCGCACTGGAGTGGGTCTAGAGGTCATGCCGGCCAATCAGGAACGAAGCGAGACATTTACCGCCAGCCGTTGGACGCGAGGGAACTTCCTGTTCCCGACACAAATCGCGGTCAACTCGGAGCACGTGGTACGGATCAAGCGCCGTTTTTTCGGCAGCGATGAGGAGAGCATTGCGCTGTCGAAGGTGGCGTCGGTGAAGATCAACAAGGGCCTGATCTGGGCGGACATCTGCATCGAGTCCACCGGCGGAACGGACCCCATCCAGAGCCACGGCCACACCAAGGGCGACGCGGAACGCATCCGCGACCTGGTGGAAAGCCTGCAGGCGCAAGGACAACGGGCAGGACAGGTGTGACGCGGCTCACTTCGGAATGTGCATAGCGGAGTGGCGCAAAGAGCGCGTGATGTCAGTCACATTCTGAAGTGACCGGCGCACGTTCTTGGGCAGCAACGAACTGTTAAAACAGTCGTTAACCCCAAGCGGTACCGGTGAGGACGGACAGGGATTCATGGCCGACGAGACGACTCCGAAAGACCAGCCGACGCCGCCGCAGCCGGAAAAACCGGCCGAAACTCCGGCGGCGAAGGCGAACGCGGCAGCCCCCACGACGGAAGCAAAGCCCGCGGAAACTCCTGCCGCGAAAGCGGATGCAGCGACGCCGCCAAAGCCCACTGCGCCAGCGGCAGCGGTCGCCAAGCCTGCCGCTCCCGCCAAGCCCGCGGGTCCGACGCCCCAGCCGTGGGAGTCGGAGATGACCACCACCCTGAAGCGCCAATACGGTTCCGGGATCAAAGAGGCGAGCACCTACGTCGGGCAGAAGTACATGGTGGTCGATCCGACCGTCGTCTATGAAATCCTGCAATTGCTCCGCGACGACGAGCAGTTTGACTACCTGGTGGACTGCACCGCCGTCCACTATCCCAACCGCGAGCAGCAGTTCGACGTCGTCTGGATCCTCTATTCTTTCCCGCGCAACGAGCGCATCCGCGTCAAGACCATGATCAAGGAAGGCGACGCGGTCACGAGTGCGACGCCGATATGGGAGACCGCGAACTGGCTGGAGCGCGAAGTCTTCGACATGTTTGGGATCAAGTTCGAGGGGCATCCGGACCTGAAGCGCATCCTGCTGCCGGACGGGTGGAAGGGTCATCCCCTGCGCAAGGATTACGGCATCCTCCAGCAGGACACCGAGTGGGTAAAGATCAACCTTGGCATTGAGAGCGGCCAATGACGGACACGAGCAAGCCCGGTTTCTACGAAGACGCAGGCGCGACTGGCACGTTCCTCGATGCCAACGAGATGGTCCTCAACATGGGCCCGCAGCACCCTTCGACGCACGGCGTGCTGCGCGTGATCCTGAAGCTCGACGGCGAAAAAGTCCTGGGCACCGAGTGCATCATCGGCTACCTGCACCGCGGGGTGGAGAAGATCGCGGAAAACCGTACTTACACGATGTTCAACCCGTACGTGGACCGCATGGATTACGTCGCCTCGGTCTCCAACGGGCTCGGGTACTGCCTGGCCATCGAGAAGCTGCTCAACGTGGAAGCGCCTCCGCGCGCCTGCTACATCCGCGTGATCCTGACGGAGTTGAATCGGATCGCCAGTCACCAGCTCTGGCTGGGTACGCACGCCCTCGACATCGGCGCCATGACGCCGCTGTTTTACACCTTCCGCGACCGGGAAGAGATCCTGAAGATTTTCGAGAAGTATTGCGGCGCGCGCCTGACCACGCACGCCTTCCGCATCGGCGGCACGCAGTACGAAACATACGAGGGCTTCGAGCAGGACGTAAAGAAGTTCTGCAAGTTCGTGACCCCCAAGATCGGCGAGTACGAGGAACTGCTGACCACGAACCGCATCTGGCTGCAACGGACCAAGGGCGTGGGCTTGATCAGCGCGGAAGATGCGATCGCGATGGGCGTCACCGGCCCGGTATTGCGCGCCAGCGGCGTGAAGTGGGACCTGCGCAAGG
>DAISJI010000234.1:1857-3968 GCA_036821585.1 Terriglobales bacterium | reverse complement strand
GCGAAGCCGATGATGACCTGGTCCTGACGCCGCGCGCTGACTTCGGCGGCGATGTCAGGGTTGGGCTCCAATTCCAGAGCGAACGCCTTCTTGCCCTTCATTTTCTGCGATGCGACGTTCTTCGGCCGGTAATCCGCAACCGCTGCCGCCTTGATGACGACGGTCGCTTCGCCCAGCCGCGCCATCACCGTGTGCATCATCTCCGCCGCCGTTTCGACCTGCACCGCTTCGACGTCGCCGGGCGGCTTCAGTGCCGTCGGCCCGCTGACCAGGATGACACGGGCTCCACGGCGCGCCGCCGCTTCCGCCAGCGCGTATCCCATCTTGCCGCTGGAGCGATTGCTGAGGAAGCGCACCGGATCGAGCGGTTCGCGCGTCGGTCCGGCGGTGATCAGAAAGGTTTCTCCGGCCAAATCCCTGCGTCCGCCGACCGTCTCCACCACTGCCTCGACGATCAATTCATTTTCGGCCAGGCGTCCCGCGCCGATCATGCCGCACGCGAGGTATCCGCTTCCGGGCTCGATCACGCGCACGCCGCGCGCCCGCAGCGTCGCCAGGTTCGCCTGCGTCGCCGCGTGGTTCCACATGTTGACGTTCATCGCCGGGGCAACAATCACCGGCGCCTTGGTGGCGAGATAGAGCGTGGAAAGAAAGTCGTCGGCCAGGCCATGGGCGAACTTGGCAAGCGTGTCGGCGGTGGCGGGCGCGACCAGGAGAGCGTCAATCGATTCCGCCACCGAGATGTGCTCGACGGCGGAGTCCAGGTTGGGCTCGTGCCCGGCGAAAATGTCGGTGATGACCTTTTGTCCGGAGAGGGCGGCGAAGGTGAGCGGGCGAACGAATTCCTGGGCGGCGCGGGTCATGATGACCTGCACCTGGAACCCGTGGTCTTGGAGAAGGCGGAGGATTTCCGCGGCCTTGTACGCCGCAATCCCGCCGGTAACGCCGAGGGCGATTTTCATAATTGGTAATTTGTAATTGGTAATTGAGTAATTGAGCTAAGTGCTGCGATAGCATCAACCTCTCGCTGCACCCAGCAATTACAAATTACAAATTCCTCAATTACCAATTATCTCACTCGCCCGCCATCGCCTTTTCGAAGAACTCGTTGGCCTGATCGGCAGCGGTTTTCGGCGTCTCCGGGATGATCCACGCCACCTTACCGGCGGCGATTTCCTCGCGCGCTATGCGGCAGGGCTTACGGGAATGCGTATCCACCATGGGACGGGCACCGCCCAGGATCTGGCGCGCGCGACGGGCGGCCACCAGGATGAACCGGTAGTTGCTGTCGAAGCCTTGTACTAACTGCATGCTGCTCACCTCTCATTCGGTGCGGAGGCCGGGGAGTCGTTTTCTCCCCCGTGTTCTTCGAACGACCTGAGAATCTGCTCCGCGCGCGACCGAACGTTGTCGCGCAGGCATCGTTGGGCCTTATCGGACTCTTCGGTGGCGACCGCCGATGGGGTCTGGGAACGCTTGGCACGCTCGGAAGACACCACAGCCTTGAGCTGGTCGATCGACTGTTCCAAGCGGTCGTTCACGAGAATATAGTCATAATTCGAGTAATTCTCAATCTCTTTTCGGGCGCCGTCGAGCCGCCGGCGGACAGTCCTGTCGTCCACATGCTCGCTCTGGCTGCGGTTTCTCAGACGAAACTCCAACACCTCGCGCGACGGCGGCAGGATGAAGATGCTGACCGCTTCGGGCATCTTCTGCTTGACTTGCGCCGCGCCCTGCACGTCGATGTCGAGCACCAGGTCCTTGCCCAGGGCAAATGCATCGGCCAGGAAATGCTTGGCGGTGCCGTAATAGTGTCCGAAGACGCGGGCGTGTTCGAGAAATTCGTCGCCCGCCAACATCTGTTCAAATCTTTCCTTGCTGACGAAGAAGTACTCGCGGGCGCTCTGCTCGCTGCCGCGCGGCGGGCGCGTGGTGTAGGAGATGGAAAACTCCAGCCCCGGCACGAGCTTGAGCAGTTCGTTGGTGAGGGTCGTCTTCCCCGAGCCCGAAGGAGCGGAAATAATGAAAAGTATTCCGCTCATTCTCTGCCCCAGTACGCGCTGGGGGCCCCGGCGCCGCTGGTTCGGAAATTTCGCTGGTCCTGAGACATG
>DAISJI010000234.1:0-1757 GCA_036821585.1 Terriglobales bacterium | reverse complement strand
TCGACGTTCTGCACCTGTTCCCTGGCTTTTTCGATCTCGGCCTTCATTTGCAATCCTAGTTCCGTGATGCCCAGCGCTTCACCGGCCACGCCCGAAGTCTTCGACATCAGCGTGTTCGCCTCGCGACCCATCTCCTGGAGCAGGAAGTCGAGCTTCTTGCCGACTTCGCCCCTGGCGTCGAGCAGGCCGAGGAAGTGTTGGACGTGGGTTTCCATGCGCACGAGTTCTTCGCGAATGTCGCTGCGCTCGGCAAGGATGGCGGCTTCCTGGAGGATACGGTCCTTGTCGGCGTGCGCGCCCACCAGTTCCTGCATGCGCTGCTGGACCTTGTCCAGGTAGGCGCGCGAGACGGCGGCGCGGTGCTTGCCGATTTCCGTTGTCGCCGTGGCCAGGCGCTGCATTCGTTCGCGGAGCTCGCGATCGATGCCGCGGCCTTCCTCGGCGCGCATGGCATCCAGCTTGGCAATCGCGTCGTCGAGCGACTTCAGCACCGACGGCTGCAACTCCTCGTCGCTCGCGCCGGCGCCGGCATCCATCGCTCCCGGCATTTTCAGGATGGCGTTCAAGTCGGGTTGCGCCTCGACGCCGAATTCCTTGGCGATGCTGCGCAAGGTTTCGATATAGCCGCCGACCAACTCGTGGTTGAAGGCCATTACCGGCCCGCCGGTACGCTCGATGGAAAGCGTGAGTTCCACGTGCCCGCGCGCCAGCTTCGCCTTTAACGCGCGGCGCAACTGCATCTCAAGCGCGTCGTTGTCGGAAGGCATGCGGAGGTGGAGGTCAAGGAAGCGGTGGTTCACCGATTTCAGCGACAGCGTGAAGCCGAGCCCGTCGTGCACCTGGCCCCTGGCCTGCGCGAAACCTGTCATGGATCGTATGGGCATGAATTATTCGGTACTCACTCTCGGCGTGTCCAGATCGACAAACTGCAGATCATACAACTTGCGGTACGTTCCGAGGCGCGCGATGAGGTCGTCGTGGCTGCCGATATCGGTGATGGTCCCGTTTTCGAGAACGACGATGCGGTCGGCGCGGCGGACGGTGGAGAGACGGTGCGCGATGACGACGACGGTCCGGCTGGCCATCAGGTTCTGCAGGGCCGACGACACCAGCATCTCGCTTTCGGTATCGAGCGCGGAGGTCGCCTCGTCGAGAATCAGGATGGGCGCATTTTTCAGCAGGGCGCGCGCGATGGCGATGCGCTGGCGCTGACCTCCGCTGAGGCCCAGGCCGCGCTCCCCGATCACGGTCTCGTATCCGAAGGGCAGTTCACGGATGAATCCGTCGGCGAGCGCCGCTTCGGCAGCCTTCTGCACGGCGGAGAGCGGCACGTGCGGCTGCCCGTAGGCGATGTTGTTGCGCACCGTGTCATTAAACAGGATGGTGTCCTGGGTGACGATGCCGACGTGGTTGCGCAGCGAGGCCAGCGTCACGTCGCGCACGTCGACATTGTCGATGGTCAATTTGCCCGAGGTGACGTCGAAGAAACGCGGGATCAGATGGACCAGCGTGGTCTTGCCCGCGCCGCTACCGCCGACGATGGCGACCACCTCGCCGCGCCGGACGTCGAGGTTGATGTCCTGCAACACGGGCTTGCTGCCATCGCCGTTCTCATAGGAAAAGCTGACGTGCTGGAAGCGGATCGAGTCCTGGAAGGTGCGCAACTGGTGGGCGCGCGGCTTTTCGCGGACTTCGTCTTCCTCGTCCATGAAGGCGAAAATGGTGGAGGACGCGCCCATCGCCTGCTGGAAATTGTT
>DAISJI010000233.1:2036-3969 GCA_036821585.1 Terriglobales bacterium | reverse complement strand
CGGGAACAGATCCATTGCGCGAATACGCGTTTTCGACGTATTGCATCACCATGCGCTGGGTATTGAAGAACGATGCGTTTAAGGCGATCGCCGAGCGCATGATCTCGGTATAGCGCTGCGAGGGGCCGTAGAACATGGGCACGATCTCGCGTTCAAGCTTGTCGTAAAGGTCGGAGACTTCATGGGAGGCGTCGTTGGTCACGTCCTGGTCGCCGATGGCCCATCCGGTCACGCCCTCCACGTAGCCCTCGACCCACCACCCGTCGAGTACGCTCAGGCTGGGAACGCCGTTGAGCGCTGCCTTCATGCCGCTGGTGCCCGATGCTTCTTGGGGACGCAGGGGAGTGTTCAGCCAGACGTCCACGCCGGAGGTAATGAGCTGGCCCCAGTGCCAGTTGTAGTTTTCGACGTAAACGGTGCGGATCACGTCGGAAACTGCGCGGGCGCCGCCAAAGATGCTGCGAATCAGGTTCTTGCCGCCTTCATCGCGCGGATGTGCCTTGCCGCCGTAAACCAGTTGGATCGGCCCGACGTTGCGCGCGATCGCCTTCAGCCGCTCCGGGCTCTGGAAGAGGAGATCGGCGCGCTTATAGGTGGAGGCGCGGCGCGCGAATCCGATGGTGAAGATGTTCGGATCGAGCTTGACGCCATGGGCACGCTCGATCTCCGTGAACAAATTGCGTTTCGCGTCGAGGTGCGCCTGGCGGATCTGTTCCAGTGGAATGCTGATCGCGTAGCGAAGGTAGTTATTGTCCTTGCGCCAGGCGGGAACGTGACGGTCGAAGAGATCCTGGAACGGCTTCGAGGTCCAGGTGACCGCGTGCACCCCGTTGGTGATGGCGCTGATGACGTAAGTGGGGAACATGTCGCGCGAGACTTCGCCGTGCCGCATGGCGACGCCGTTCACGTAGCCGGAGAAGCGCAGCGCGAGGTAGGTCATGTTGAGCGCCGCGCCGTGCCACGCCTCGCTCTCATTGAGCAGCGCGATGTATTCGGAACTCAGGACCTCTTCCACCAGCTTGCGCGGAAACTGGTCGTGTCCGGCGGGGACGGGCGTGTGCGTGGTGAAAATGCACTTGCGGCGCACGCCGTCTATGTCCCCTTTCTTGACCCGTCCGGCGAAGCTTTGCGCCAGGCGGCGTTCCAATAGGCCGAGGGCGAGCAGGGCGGAGTGGCCCTCGTTCATGTGGTAGATCTCGATCTCGGTATGGCCCAGCTTGCGCAGCATCTCCATGCCACCGAAGCCGAGAACGATCTCCTGGGAGAGGCGGTAGCGTTCGTCGCCGCCATAAAGGTGGTCGGTGAGCGAGCGGTCCTGCGGGCTGTTCGCGGGCAGGTCAGTATCGAGCAGATAGACGGGAACGATTTCGCCGGACACGCCGCGAACGGTGTACTTCCACGCGCGGACCTCCACCGTACGGCCTTCGATCGTGACCTGGGCGCGCCCGCTCATCTCTTCCAGCATCTGCGCGGGGTTCCAATACACCGGCTGCTCGCTCTGGTTGCCGGCGGCATCCAGTTGCTGGCGGAAGTAGCCCTTGCGGTAGAGCAGGGTGACGGCGACCACGGGAACGCCAAGGTCGGCCGCCGAACGCAGCGTGTCGCCGGCCAGCACGCCCAGGCCGCCGCTGTATGTCGGGATTTCGGGGTCGAGCGCTATCTCCATGGAAAAATAAGCGACACCCGAGAGGTTCCCGAAATTCATGAATGCCTGCTCCCTTGGGCTCGCGCCCGTGATTGGCCGAAACTCGGAGTATAGCGCAGTGACCGGACAGCTTCGTCGGAGCCGAAGGGGTAGAATTCTGCCGCCATGAGACTTGTCGTTCTGTTGCTGCTGTCATGCGTTGTCGTCGCCTTCGCCGCCGATTCCTCCGCCGCCAGGAAACAGAACTGGGGCAAGGCCGACGGCAAGGAAGTGTTCCTCTACACGCTC
>DAISJI010000233.1:0-1936 GCA_036821585.1 Terriglobales bacterium | reverse complement strand
AATCACGTGACCTTTCACTACCTCAGTCCCGACGGCGAAGAGGGTTATCCCGGCAATTTAAGCGTGACGGTCACGTACACGCTGACGGACAACAACGAATTGAAGATCGAATACTCGGCGACGACCGACAAAGACACGGTGCTGAATATCAGCAACCATTCGTATTTCAACCTGGCGGGGCAGGGAAATGGCGATGTCCTGAAACATCAGGTGATGATTAACGCCGATAAGTTCACGCCGGTGGACTCGACCCTGATTCCCACGGGAGAATTGAAGCCGGTCGCCGGCACGCCCTTTGATTTCCGGAAACCGACCGTTATTGGGGCCCGCATCAATGAAAAGGACCGGCAACTGGAGTACGGCAGAGGCTACGACCACAATTTCGTGCTGAATGACTCGGGCAAGACGCGTCTGGCCGCGCGAGTGATCGAGTTTACTTCCGGGCGCACACTCGAAGTCCTGACCGATCAGCCCGGATTGCAGTTTTACACCGGCAACTTTCTCGATGGAACGGTCAAGGGGAAGGGAGGCAAGGCATACGGCAATCGCTATGCGTTCTGCCTGGAGACGCAGCACTATCCCGACTCGCCGAACCACCCGAATTTTCCCAGCACCGAACTGAAGGCGGGGCAGACGTTCCGTTCGACCACGATCTTCCGCTTCAGCACGGTGAAGTGAAACTAAGTCGCAGGGGCTGCGCTGGCCGTCTCCACCGAACCTTCCGCGATTGAGCGCAGGTGGTTCCGCCGAAGCGGCTACACACCGGCGGCACCGCTTCCGTCAGGAGGCGCGCTGTTGTTGCGCATTGGCGCCGGAAGGCATGTCGGAGTTCCGTGCCGCGGCGGCTTGCGCCGGATCCGGTTCGCCGTGCGGGATCATGCTGCTCAGGTCTTCCACCATATGCCCATACAGGTGCAGCAGCTTTCGGTCGTGCGCATAACTGAGCAGCGCTCCCGTTCCCACGCCCGTCACAAACAAGCTCGTCATCAACATGATTTCTTGCATGGGTAAGATTGTGGCGCTTCGTAGCCCCGCGGGCTAGGTTTTCGGCGGTTCTTTTGCAAGCGGCAAGCCGGTTTTGAACTGCGTTCCATTGTGGGACAGTGGGCGGATCGATCGGCGGGCCGGCATGGTATGTTCGGAACGTCAATGCTTGCCACTGGCAACTGAAAACTGGCAACTGCTCTTATGATTCGCAGCTACAAAGGTATCTTTCCGAAAATTCCCGACACCTGCTACGTGGACGAATCGGCGCAGATCATCGGCGACGTCACCCTGGGCGAGCACTCCAGCGTGTGGATGAACAGCGTGATTCGCGGCGACGTCCACTCCATCCGCATCGGCGCCAACACCAACATCCAGGACAATTGCGTGCTGCACGGCATGCTGAACCAGTGGCCGGTGGAGATCGGCGACTGGGTCACCGTCGGCCACAACGTGACGCTGCACGGGTGCGTCGTCGAAGACCGCTGCCTCATCGGCATGGGTGTAATCGTTCTGAACGGAGCGCGTATTGGGGCAGGTTCGATTCTCGCCGCGGGAACGCTGATTCCGGAAGGCTCAGTGGTGGAACCGGGATCGCTGTGGATGGGTCTGCCGGGAAGGTTCCACAAGTTGCTCGGTCCCGAGGACCAGGAGAGTATTCTGCGCTACGCGAAGAACTACCTGGGATATAAGGAGCAGTACCTGCGCGAACGGAAGTAGAGGGATGATTCCGAGGCGCGAAAAACCGAAACGCCTGTCGCTGCGGCCGATGGTGGGCCTCGGCGTTTGCGTGACCAGCATTGCCATCCTGATCGCGCGCGGCGGGCCATGGAGAATCGCGGGCTACGTCATGATCGCCGTGACCGCCCTCGCCGTGCTGGGCTTCCGCATCTTCGCCCGGCGCCTGGCACGCGCGCGCCAGCCCGATCCGCAAAGCACGCTCAAGATCTGA
>DAISJI010000232.1:0-3979 GCA_036821585.1 Terriglobales bacterium | reverse complement strand
TCGCTCTCCGAGGGCGGAATGTCGGCGATGCTGATGTGGCAGGAGAGCGCAATCACGCCGCTGCCGATGGACCACACGTGCAGATCGTGAATGTCGTTTACGCCCGCGATCGTCTTCAAATCGTCGGCCAGCAACTTGGGGTCGATGCCGTGCGGCGTGCCTTCCAGCAGGATGTTCAGCGTCTCGCGAATGATTCCGAACGACGACCAAAGAATCAGCGCGCCGATACCGAACGAGAGCGCCGGGTCGATCCAGTTCTGACCCGTCATCAGGATCATCCAGCCGCCAACGATCACCGCCGCCGTGGAGAGCGCATCGCCCAGCATGTGCACGAAGGCGCTGCGGATATTCACGTCGTTGCTGCCGCGATAGAGCAGGGCGGAAATCACGCCGTTAACGACCACGCCCGCGGCGGCCGCCCAGATCATGGTGCCGGGATGCACGGGCTCGGGCGCGACCAGGCGGCGTCCCGCTTCGTAAAAGATGTACAACGCCACGCCGACCAGCGTCATGGCGTTGACGAACGCCGCCAGCACCCCGGCACGGCTGTAGCCGAAGCTCCGCCGCGTGCTTGCCGGACGCGCTTGTAAGTACACTGCCGCCAGCGACAGCAAAAGGGCGAGGAAGTCGGAGACGTTATGCCCGGCCTCCGACAGCAGAGCCAGGCTGTGCGCCCGCACCCCGGTAATCACCAGCAGGACGATGTAGGCGAAGGTAATCAGCAGCGCGAACTGAAGCACTCGCGAAGTACTGCCGCCGTGGGAATGCGGTCCGGAGTGGGAGTGCCCGTGCATTGCGTTAGTTTACGGCCTCTAACTGCCGAGTGCGAAGTGCGAAGTTGACGCCCGAAGACCCGAAGCCTAGAACAGCCTTGCGCCTTCGAGCCGCAGTAATTCCTCTTTGACGTGCAAGCCGCCGCCGTAGCCGCACAGCGTTCCGTCCGAGGCGATCACCCGGTGACAGGGCACGATGATCGCGATTGGGTTTTGCCCGTTCGCCAGCCCTACCGCGCGCAAGGCGTTTCGATTTCCGACCGCTTCCGCAATCTGCCGGTACGATCGGGTCTGGCCGTAGGGAATCTTCAGCAGTTCCTGCCAGCAGCGCTTCTGGAAATCGGTGCCGCGAATGTCGAGCGCAACCGTAAACTCCTGGCGCTTGCCGGCGAAGTATTCGTTGAGCTGCTTGTGATAGGGCGCGAGGCGCTTGGGATCGTCAACGCAGTCTTCGCGCTCCTTCTTGCCAAATTCCAGCGCGACCAGACCGCGCTCCGAAGCCACGAGTGTCAGCGGACCGATCGGGGAGTCGTAGATAAAGGAATAGAGCTGCTCCATTTGGGTCTTAGGCATTGGGCTTTAGGCGCTAGCGAAGTCTCATTGTTGCCCAGACTCCCCTAAAGCCCAAAGCCTAATGCCTGGAATTACCGCCCGCTACTTCATTCACCACGTCATACAGCACGCGGAAGCCGCGCCGCAGTTCTTCGACGCGAATGCGTTCGTTGTCGCCGTGCTCGCTCGATCCCTCTTCCGGCGTCGCCGTGTAGGGAGAGTATCCGTAGCTGACGACGCCCAGTTGGCGGAAGCGCTGGTTCTCGGTGTAGCCGCTGCTCATGCGCGGAACCACCGGCGTACCGGGAAAGTATTTCGACGCTGTTTTCCGGACCGCCGCCATCAGCACGGTGTCGATGGACGACGCGTTTGCCGGCTGAAACTGTTCTTTGCGCAACGGTTCGACGGTGACGTTGGGATCGTCCACCACTTTGCGCAGGCTCGCCAGGAACGCTTGCGGATCGTCACCGGGCAGCAGGCGCACGTCGATGTTTGCCCACGCCTCCCCGGGAATCACGTTCGTCTGCTTCGATCCGCCCAGCATGGTGAGCGAGATGGTGTTGCGCAGCATGTAATTGAGCGACGAGTCCTGCTCCACTTCCTTCTGGAACTCGGGGTCTTTCACCGCCTGCCGCAGATTGCGGAACCAGCGCGCCCGCTGCGGCGTTTCGTAGGCGGCCATGGCGGTTAGGAACTCATTGGCGGCAGGCAGTACCTTCAACTCGGTGCGGTAGCCGACGATTTTCTCCAGCGCGCGCACCAGCCGGTTGGGTGCGGAATCGGCAATCGGACGTGAACCGTGTCCCGGACGCCCGTGCGCCACCAGGTGGATCCAGAACGGCGATTTTTCCGCGACGTCGATGCCGATGTACTTGACCCGGCCGTTCTCCAGCGGGTTCTCGCCGCCCTCGGTCATCAGGAATTCGGGATTGCCCAGCAGATCGCGCTGACGCTCGATCATCCAATCGGTGCCGAGGTCGTCCACTTCTTCGTCGCCGGTGGCCAGCAGGATTATGTCGCGGTCCAGCGTTGCCTTCTCGCGCTTCAGCATGACCAACGCCACGAGTTGCGCCAGACCTTCGCATTTCATGTCCTGCGCGCCGCGGCCGTACATCGAACCCTCCACCACCTCGGCGCTGAATGGCGGAACTTTCCAATGCGATGGATCGCTGGTAACCACGTCGGTGTGGCTCAGCAGGATCAGCGGCCGCTTTTTCGCCGTGCCGGTCGCCGGAATTCGTGCCCAGATATTGCCGCGGCCCGGCGCGAATTCAAACGTCCGGTTCTCGATACCTTCCTGGTCCAGGATCTTCTTGAACCATGCTACCGCGCGGCCTTCGTTGCCCGGAGGATTCGTGGTGTCCACCTGGAGGTATTGCCGCATCCATTCAACCGCCAGGTCCGAGTACTGCTGCATCCGGTCTTGCGGGATGGCGTCGGAAGCGAGCGCCGGCTTCGGCTGCGCCGAGGGCGTCGGCCCCTGCGCCAGCGCGGCAATACCGATAGTGAGTAGAAGCAGGACGGAGAAAACGCGGACTGAGTAGTTTCGAGCCATTTTGATCCTCGTCAGCAAGTGGTGGATTGTAGCTCACGCGGCAGAGTCAACCCCAACGACCAGCGACCAAAAATTACCGTCCCCCGCCCTTTCCTACCCACTCGCCCTCCCTGTCACTTACCGCAGGTCGTTGATTCTTAGTGATTTGCATGAGCATCACCAATGGCAACTGAAGTGATTACTCCCTAGGTGGAGCGCAACCGTGGCGCGCCCCTCAAAAGGCAGCGCTGCCGGGGTCTCAGGCCAGAATGGCAGCCCCGACAATTGAAATGGGCTCTCATTTTCGGAGGAATTTCCCATGAAGAATCGTTTCTGGATCGCACTGCCGCTGGCGGCCGCTTTGACCGTTCCCGCCCTGGCGCAGCAGACCTCCCCCAGCACCCAGGACCAGACTTTGGCCCCCGCCGCATCGGCACAGCAGGCGGATCAAAGAGCCGCGACCGACCAGCAGGTCAATCGCGAACCGCTGAAGCTGGAAACCCACGAGGGCTTCTGGGGCAAGGTCAACCCCTTCGCTCGCAAGAAGTACGTCCAGCGCCAGCTCGCACCGGTGACCAACCGGGTCAACGAACTGGATGAACTGACGGCGAAGAACTCCAGGGACATCAAGGACGTCGATGCGCGCGCCCAGGAGGGCATCCGCGTTTCGATGGCCAAGGCGAACCTAGCCGACCAGCACGCCGTGCAGGCCGGCGAGACTGCCCAGCAGGCCCAGCAGACCGCGCAGCAGGCCGGCCAGCGGCTCGATACCGTTTCCAACGTGGTGACCAACCTCGACCAGTACAAGCCGGTCACCAATGCTGAAATCCGCTTCCGTCCGGGCCAGACCGTCCTCAGCCCGAAAGCCAAGGACGTGCTTGACCAGATGGCCGGTAACCTGAAAGACCAGCGCGGCTACATCGTTGAGATTCAGGGTTACAGCGCCGGCCGTGGCGCCCAGGCCATCGAGCAGTCGCAGCGCATGGCCGAAGCCGTCCGCCGCTACCTGGTCATCAACAGTGAAGTTCCGGTGTACCGCGTGCACGTCCTCGGCATGGGCAATGCCCCGGTCAAGACCGAAGACGGCAAAATGCAGCGCGTGCGCGGCGCCCGCGTGGAA
>DAISJI010000231.1:0-3994 GCA_036821585.1 Terriglobales bacterium | reverse complement strand
GCGTCCCAGGTTTCGGCCGTCCAGAAGTTGTACAGCTCGCGCGGGTCCTCGTAGAAGAACATCTCGTCGGCATAGAAGGTGACGTCGCTGCCGCTCTCGAGGCCGATGGGCACCGCGTAAGTGCGGCCGTCCTGGTCGAAGATGGCGAGCACCTGGCGACTTGCATGGCCGCGCGCGGCGACGCTGGTGACGTCCTTGATCTGGATCTTCTGGATCGGCAGGAGCATTCCGGCCGGATGTTGGAAGTCGGCGGTGCGTTGCGCGTAGGGATAAACGGTGTATCGATAACCTTCTTTCACCCACACCGGCTGTTTCGTCAGTTGCTCCGCCGATTTCAGGCTGGAGATGTGGAGTCTCCGAGGAACGACGTAGGCCTCGCGAGGGAGCGGGCGCGCAGTGACGGTATTCATGAGGATGATGCCGCCCGGTTTTGCACGCTGCCGCATGACGACGATCAGGCGCACGACCGCAACGACAATCAGGACCAGGAATAGAAGTTGCAGGGCGCGAACGGTTTTCTTGCTGGCCATAAAGTTAGTCAAATGATGTTACGCCCGGCTCGAAAAAAAGGCCGGTCCGATGACCGGCCCTGACTACGGTAAGCGTATTTAGTTGCCGCCCTTGATCTGCTGTTGCAGGACTTCGACCGCCTTCTCAAGTTGCGCGTCGCGTCCAGCGAGGAAATCCTCGGGCGAGTTGTCCACGTACACGTCGGGCGGAACGCCATAGTTCTCCAGGTTGTAGCCCTTGACGTTGTAAAGCCCGGTCCCCGGCGTGCGGATATTCGAGCCGTCGAGCAGGCGGTAGGAGCCAGTGCCGATCACCGCGCCGTAGGTCGGAGTACCGACTACTTTGCCGAGACCGAGCGTGCGGAAGCCGTCAGGAAAGACTTCGGCGTCGCTGGTGGAGCGCTCGTTCTGCATCACCACCATGGGGCCGAAGAACCCCTGTTGCGGGCGCGAGATGGAAATGGAATCGCGGCCACGAGTCATCTGGTACTGGCGCTGGCCGAGGATCTGGAGCAGTTCCTGGTCAATGCCGCCGCCGGGGTTGAAGCGCTGGTCGATGATCAGCGCCTTCTTGGAGTGGTTCTCGACGAACTCGCGTTGGAAACGAAGCAGCGACGGCGCGTCCATGGAGCGGATGTGCACGTAGCCGATGGTTCCGTTGGAGAGCCTGTCGACGATCGCGCGCCGCTGCGCGACCCAGTCTTCGTATTGCAAGGTGGTGAACGCCCCCTGGTTGGCGGGCTCAACTTTGGCCGTCCAAGCGCCTTCCTTCGACGGCTTGGAGTTCACGAGAAACTCCAGCTTGCGGCCCCGTGGAGCGTTATAGAACTTCCAGTAATTGTCGTTGGCCTTCAGGTCGTGTCCGTCGACGGCAAGGATGAAGTCGCCGACGTGGACCTTAACGTAGTCCTTGTCGGCGGGACCATCCTTGTAGATTTTCACGACCTTGTAGTAACCGGCGGGATCGCTCTCCAGCTCGAAGCCCGGATAGCGGCTTTGCACGGCGCGATCGCGATCTTCGGCGGAAGGCGTGCCGCTGATGCCGGTGTGCGACGCGTTCAACTCGCCAATCATTTCGCTGATCACGTTGTGCATCTCTTCCTGGTCGGCAACGTAATCGAGCAGCGGCTCGAAGGTGGCGCGGGCCTCGTCCCAGTTGGCGCCATGCATCTTCGCGTCATAGAAGCGGTGCTTCATGATGCGCCAGCTTTCGGCGAAGACCTGCTTGCGTTCGGCGCGATGGTCCACCTCGACGCGGACGGTGAAGTTCACCGGCTTGCGCTCGTAGCTGCGCGGCGTGGCCAAGGCGGAGCGAGACGCCGCTGCCGCCGGAGCCGCGCCCAGTTCCACCACGTTCAGCCGGTTGCCCTCCATAAAGAAGAGCGAGCGGCCGTCGCGGGAGAATTGCAGGTCGGAGAAGCCGCGGCCGAAGGCGCCGCCCGGAGCGTCTTCTTCTTCGCCACGGCTGGGAGCGGACTGGACCAGGCGCGCCATTTGCGTCCCATCTTCCTGGATGCTGTAAATGGTGGCCGATGGACGGCCTTCGGCGTCGGCAACTCCAACAAACGCGTAGGTACGCCCGTCAGGCGAAAGGGCGGGGCTGCTGACGTTATCGCTCAGGCGGGTGATCTGGTGTACGCGGCGGCCGATGCCGTCGAAGTCGATTTTGACCTCCCTGGCGGCTTCGGCGCCGGACGCTTCGCCGCCTTCGCGCATCGCCTGTGGACGGCGCGCGCGGCCTTCACGTTCGGCCTGTACCGCCTCTTCCTCGGTGTCCACTCCGCGGTCGTTGAGCGCTTTTTCTTCCTTCTGCAGGGACACGCTGAAGAGCTGCGATTGAGGACGCCGTTGCACGGCGCTGCCCGCCTGGGTGACGCCGGCGAGGAAGATGATCTTCTTGCCGTCGCGAGTCCAGCGCGGCGAAGTTTCCGCGAACTGAAGCTCGTCGTTGCCGATGTGCTGGGCCTTGCCGCCCGTCGAAGGAACCACATAGGCGTGCGGCCGCATCTCGCGGTCGAGCGTCGAATAGGCGATCCAGCGGCCATCCGGAGAGAACGATGGACCCTGGATGTTGCCGGCCTCGCCTTGCGCGATCACCAGCGGCTGCGGCTTGTCCAGGTCATAGCGATAGAGCTTGTGATCGGAGGCCGACACCAGCAGCGCCTTGGAATCGGGCGCCCACTCGATGGCATGCTTTTCCGTCGCGCCGGTGGTGACCTGCTTCAGCCCGGTGCCGTCTTCCTTGGCAATCCAGACCTCGTCCTGTCCGGACTTGTCGGAGACGAAGGCGATCCACTTGCCATCCGGCGCCCACTCGGGATTGGTTTCGCGCGAGTACGACTGGGTTACGCGCTGCACGTCTCCCTGGTCGGTAGCGACGGTGAAGATCTCGCCGTGGGCGCTGACCGCGGCGCGCTTGCTGGTGGGCGAAAGCGCGTAGCCTTCGGTCTCAGCACGCACCGTGATCATCTCAAAATCGTTCTCTTTGTCGTCGGAGACAATGTTGAACTTCAGCTCCGCGGTCTTGCCGGTTTGCGTGTCGAGTTTCCAGATACCAAAGTTGTCTTCATAAACAATGACGCGCCGGTCGGCGGACACGGTCGGGAAGAAGAGGTTGCCGTCAGTATGGTGCGTCACCTGGACGGGCTTACCGCCCTTGTCCGACATCTTCCAGATGTTGTTGACGCTTTTCAGCACCTCGGCGCTGCCGGGCTTGATCCTGGTCTCATCGGGCAGGCGGTCGGAGACGAAATAAATGTCGCCGCCATTGCCGTACATCGGCCAGAAGTAGTTGCCTTTGTAATCGTTGTCGCCGAGGCGGGTGAACTTTTTCTGGGCGACGTCCATTACCCACAGGTCGGCCGCGTAGGCGCCGCGATAGTGCTTACGCCACCACACCATCGGATGGCGATTGAAGGCCAGCTTTTTGCCGTCAGGCGAATACCCGCCCCAATAGCCCCAGTCGGTTTCGAGCGCGCGCTCGAGCCCACCGTCGATCGAGACTTCATAGAGGCTGGGAATGCCGGGAAACAAACGCCCGCGGTTGGCCTGGAAGACGACGCGTTTGCCGTCGGGCGACCAGTCGACGACGGTGTCGCTGCCGGAATGGTAGGTGAGTTGTTTGGCTTCGCCACCGGCGGCGGGAATGACAAACACGTCGTAATTGCCGTAGCGGTTGGAAGAAAAGGCGATCCACTTGCCGTCGGGCGAGAAGCGCGGATAGATGTCGCGCGCCTTGTGGACGGTCAGGCGCTGCAGGCCGGAGCCGTCTTCGTTGCCCACCCAGATATCGCCGAGATAGCTGAAGGCGACTTTGCCGTTGTGATAGCTGGGGTGACGCAGGAGCCTGGTTTGCGCCAGCGCGGAACAGGAGAGCAGAATGACGATCAACAACGAAAACAGTTTTTTCATGCGGATTTTCCTCGCGAGCATGACCGCCCCGGATGGATTCCTGAGAGCAGCGGATTATAGGCAGGGAGATTGAG
>DAISJI010000230.1:0-4003 GCA_036821585.1 Terriglobales bacterium | reverse complement strand
GTCGATGCCTACGCCGTCGCCTCCGGCCCCGGGTCGTTCACCGGGCTGCGCGTGGGCCTGTCGACAGTCAAAGCTCTGGCCGACGCCTTGCATAAGCCAATCGCCGCCGTCTCCGTCCTCGAGGCCATCGCCTGGCAATCCGAAACCCAGGGCCGCATCCTGGTGGCGCTCGACGCCGGCCGCAAGCAGGTCTACGCCGGAGAGTTCCTGGTCGAGGGCCGCAGGCGCACTCCGGTGAGCGAGCGCCTCCTCGATACCGCGCAGTTTGCCGAAGAACTGAAGGGTGAGTCCGCGCCCGTTTTTACGCCCGACGCGCACATTGCCGAAGCGCTTCTGCCCAGCGGACGCATGGTCACCGTCTTGCCGCCGCCCATGGCCGACCTCTACGCCCGCATTGGCGCCGAACGCATTCTTGCCGGCCACACCGTCACCCCTGCCGAACTCGACGCCAACTACATCCGTTGCTCCGACCCGGAAATCTTTTTCAAACGATGAATGATGCCCTCATAATCCGGCCCGCCACACCCGCTGATGTTCCCGCCATCCTCGCCCTGGAGCGCGCCAGCGAAACCGCCGCGCACTGGGGCCAGGCTGAGTACGCGCACGTCTTCGACGCCGGCGCCGCACCGCGCGTCCTGCTCGTAGCCGAAGAGTTAACGATCACCGGTTTCATTGTGGTCCGCACTCTTGGCCCGGAATGGGAAATTGAAAATGTCGCCGTTTTGCCCGGCGCCCGCGGGCACGGCATCGGCTCGCAGCTGGTAGCGGCCGTCCTCACCCAGGCCGGACACCGGCACGCCGAATCCATCGGGCTCGAAGTACGCGCTTCCAATGCGGCTGCGCGCGCCCTCTACCTTCACTGTGGCTTCGCCGAAACCGGCCAGCGTCGCGGCTATTACGCCAACCCTGCCGAGGACGCCGTGCTCTACCGTTTCGACCTGCGCTCCCGGTTGCCTTCTGCACCATGAATGGTGCGAACGAAATCGAGCTCCGGATGTTCAAATCCGATTGAAGCCTTCGCGGCGCTGTGCTACGTTTTCAAGTCTGCGGGGTCGTAACGGCATGCTTATCTCCCGCCGTGCACCCTGCATGACCTGCTGGCAGGAGGACTGCTGGATGGCTACTCAGGTTCGCGACGCTCTGCTCGCCCACAATGATGATTTCCGCAAACTGGTCACGGAGCACTCGCAATATTCTCAACGTCTCGACTCCCTCACCCAAAAGCGTTTCCTATCCGAAGACGAAAAGATCGAGGAAGTTCGCCTGAAAAAGTTGAAACTGCGCCTCAAGGACCAAATGGAGCGTTTGGAACAGGAGTTCCGGCGCGTCAACAACGTAGCCTGATTCTTCAACTACTTCGCGGCGACCCGGGGTCCCCGACGCGCGCCGGTGTTGCGCGTGACGGGGTGGCAGTCGCGGAGCAGTCGCCGCTCTCACGGCGGATAATGAACTTGCGTCCTTTCCCAGCGCCTTTCTATTCAGCCCCAAGCTTATAATTGCAGGATTCACATGGTGCGCGACGGCTACTATTACGGGCTCATGGCTCTGCTCGCAGCAGTGTTGCTGGCGTGGCTCACCTCGCCCGCCTGGGCCGTGCTGCCGCTGCTGTTCGGCGCGTTCTTTCTCTGGTTCTTTCGCGACCCGGAGCGCACGGTCCCGAATACGCCCGGCGCCATCGTTGCGCCCGCCGACGGCAAAGTTACCGACATCGTCACCGTGGAACTGGCCGGCCAGCCACGCACCCGGCTCAGCATTTTCCTCAACGTCTTCGACGTCCACGTAAACCGCTCGCCGGTCGAGGGTGTCATCACCGCTGTCGAGTACCGCAAGGGACAGTTCAAGAACGCGATGGGCTCCTCCAGCGCCGAGCACAACGAGCAGAACATCGTTACCGTTGAGTCCGCCGGCCACACGCTCGTCTTCAAGCAGATTGCCGGACTGCTCGCCCGCCGCATCGTCTTCATCAGGGAAGTGGGCGACCGCGTTGCCCGCGGCGAGCGCATCGGCATGATGAAGTTCGGCTCGCGCATGGACGTCATCTTCGACCCCAGCGCCACCGTGAACGTCAAGGTCGGACAACACGTCGTGGGCGGCGAATCCATACTCGCGGTTGTTTCCCCAGTCGCCACGACCGCCGATCTGCCGGCCCAGGTCGAGGTGCGAGCATGATTTTCCAGCGCCGCAGCGAAGACAAGGGCCGCCCCCGCCGCCTGCGCAAGGGCGCGTACCTGTTGCCCTCGCTGTTCACGACGCTCAACATCGCCCTCGGTTTCTATGCGCTCTACCAGGTTTTCCGCGGCGGCATCAGCGAACCCTGGCATTACGACAACGCCGCCAAGGCGATCGGGCTCGCCGCGGTCACCGACGGTCTCGACGGCCGCATCGCGCGCATGACCAACACCACCAGCGATTTCGGCCGCGAGTTCGATTCCCTCGCCGACGTCATCACCTTCGGCGTCGCGCCCGCATTCCTGGCGCTGGTTTGGGGGTTCCACCAGCTCGGGCCTTTGAACGGGTCGGGCCTCTATCCGCGCATCGTGCAATTGGGCGCCTTCGGCAGCTTCGCCTTCCTGATCGCCGGGGCCAGCCGCCTCGCCCGCTTCAATATCCAGGTCAATCCCCAGCCCTCGAATCCCGGGCGTCCCGGCAAGAAGTACTTCGTCGGCATGCCGATTCCGGCGGGCGCAGGCGTGATTGCCGCCGTCGTGCACCTCACCAACGGATATCCCATCACCACCTGGTGGATGGCGCTCATCTGGGCCGCGCTCGTGTTTGCCGCGGGTTTCCTGATGGTGAGCACCTGGCGCTTCTACAGCTTCAAGGACCTGGACTTCCGCAGCCGTCATCCGGTGCGCGTCACCCTGCTGATCGGCCTGTTCATTGCCGGAGTGCTGCTCTACTCCGAGCACGTACTCTTCTTCCTCGCGCTTTGTTACATGCTCTCCGGAGTATTCACGCGGCTCATGTTCCTTCTCCGGCGTTCGGGACCATCCGCGCCGCCGCCGCCGTCCACCGAGGCCGCCCAAAGCCAATGAACCCTGAACCCAAAGGACGTTCCGACGCCTCCTACCGCGTGGCCATCGTGGGCGCAGGCTCGCTCAAGGGCAAGGAACTTGCCGACATACTCCCGGAAACCAGTTTCCCGGCCAAAGACGTCAAGCTGCTCGACAACGACGAATTGCTCGGACACCTGGAACCGGTCGGCGACGAGGTAACTTTCGTCCAGAAAGTCACGCGCGAGAACTTCGAGAAAGTCGATTTCGCCTTCTTCGCCTCCCAGCCCGCGTTTACCCGCAAGACCTGGAAGTTGGCGCAGAATGCGGGCGCCGGCATCGTCGATCTGTCCTACGGATTGGAAGACGTTCCCGGGGCCAAGGTCCGCGCCGGATGGCTGGAGCGCGAACTGCAGCAATCGCCCGCGCCCGAACTGGAGCCTGGGCCCGTGATCGTGGCCCATCCCGCGGCGGTCGTGCTCGCGCTGTTGCTGGTCCGCGCGCAGAAGGCGGGGAATGTCCGCTCGGCGGTCGCAACCGTTTTCGAGCCGGCCAGCGAGCATGGACGCGGCGGCATGGACGAACTGCACGAGCAGAGCGTGAACCTGCTCTCGTTTCAAGAGATGCCCAAGAACGTCTATGACACGCAGGTGGCCTTCAACCTGATCGCGCGCTACGGTGAGGAGTCCAAACCGACGCTGGAATCGGCCGAGCGCCGCATCCTCGCCCACATCAAGGCCATCACCGCCGGCAACGCGCCTGTTCCGTCGGTGATGCTGGTGCAGGCGCCCATCTTCCACGGCCACGTCTTCTCGCTCCACGTCGAACTGGAGAAGCCGCTCGCCATCGGAGACTTCTCGCAGGCCCTGGCGGGCGAGCACGTCGGCCTGGCCCGCCTGGAAGACACGCCCAGCAACGTCAGCGCCGCCGGACAGGAAGACGTGCTGGCCTGGATTCGTCCGGATGCGCAGCGCGATACCGGCTTCTGGATCTGGGCCGCCGCCGACAAC
>DAISJI010000229.1:0-4061 GCA_036821585.1 Terriglobales bacterium | reverse complement strand
CGCTTGTGCGGCTTGCGGAACCAGTCGGTGAGGACGCCGTCTTCCGACACCCGGTTCATTACGCCATTGGAGCCCACGATGGCGGTATTGATGGCGCCGCTCAGCATCAGGAAGCCGACGATCACCACGAACGTGCGCAGCAGGATGCGCAAGATCAGCGGCCCGGTCATGTACATGGCCAGGCCGGCGATCAGGTTGTCCTTGTAGACCGGCACCCGCACTTCGTCGGGGATGATCATGACCGCGAGCAGCGACACCAGGCCGGTGAACATGAAGCTGTAGATGGCGACGATCAGCGCCGTGCGCTTCAGGTTCTTCAGCTTGGGGCTGGCGATTTCGCGGTATACCTGCGCCAGCGTCTCTTCGCCCGACATGGCCAGCACCGAGTGCCCGAAGGCCATCATGATGCCGAGCAGTCCGAACATCTTCGGGATGTTGCTGTTTCGCCAGAAGCCGAGCGCCTCGGGTGCGAAATTCAGGTTTTTCGGAATCGGCCAGGGCGGCAGGTGAAGGTTGGGTTTGGTGAGCAGCGTGATGAGCGACCAGCCCAGGATCAAGACCACCATGACGGTGGTGACGTACATGATCTTCATGGCCTTGTCGCTGGATTCCTCGATGCCCTTGATGTTCTGCCACCAGAAATAAATCGTGACCCCGGCGGCGACCGCCACCGACACCCAGTTCACCGGCAAACCGGGTGCGTGTGCAGCATGCCAGGGAAGCAGATTGTGCCGGAATGCAGTGGCGAGCAATTCATTGAGCAGGCCGCCGATATACTGCCCCGCCGCTACGCCCGACACCGGGCCGGTGAGGACGTAATCGAACATCAGGGCGGAAACGGCGATCTTGGCGAAGTTGCCGCCCAGCGCTTCCTTGACGATGCGATACACGCCGCCGCGGACGAACATCGAACAGCTCTCGACGTACACCGCGCGCACCGCAAAGGAAAACAGCATCACGGCGACGATGAACCAGGGCGCTGCCTTGCCGACCGCCTGTTCCGCAATGCCGGCCGCGTAAAATGCGGAGGACCCCAGGTCGTTTAGAATGATGGCGGCGGCCCGCCAATAGGAGATGAAAGTGAGCATGACCGACGTCGCAACCACGATGCGAACGCGGTCGTTGGTGCCGCCGCCCTGGACGTTATTGGCCATTCAGGAAAGAAAAACGCGCCGCAGCCGTCGTGCGACGCACCTTACTACTCGGTTGCCTCCTCGTGCTCCGAGACGATACCCATCACTTTTGCCAAGCGCCTATCTTAACGCATGAGCTTCCGTGAACCTGAAGTGAACACGACAACACCCGTGACCGGCACTCCAATCCGCCCGTCGGAAGTCAGAACGCGCCTCTCGCGGCGCGCGTGGCTGCTCGCCGTAATCTCCGGGGTGTTGCAGGTGCTCGTGTTCCCCAGCGCCGATTTGAGCTTCCTGTGCTGGATTTGCGTTGTCCCTCTGCTGCTGGCGATTTTCCAACCCATGGGTGGCCCACCCTTCCGCCCGGGTTTGGCGGAGGGTGGGGTTGTTTCTCGTTCCGCTTCGCCTCGGCAAGCCTTCCTGCTGGGCTATGTGTGCGGGCTGATCTGGTCGTTCGGGTGTTGTTATTGGATCTACGACGTCATGCACATCTACGGCGGACTCAACCGCGCCGTTGCGGCCGGGGTGCTGGTGCTGTTCAGCCTGGCGATGGCGTTGTCGTGGGCGGTGTTCGGATGGGTGATGGCGCTGCTCGCGTCCGGCCGGATGGGACAAAAGGCAATCCTGCTGGCGCCATTCGTTTGGGTGGCGACGGAGATGCTGCGCGGTTTTCCCTTCGACTTCCGCTGGAACCCGCTCGGCACCGCGCTGGTGAATAACATCCCGCTGACGCGCCTGGCCACGGTCACCGGCGTGTACGGACTGTCCTTTGAAATCCTGCTGCTGAACGTGGCCTTTGCGGTGGCCTTCCAGGTGGAGGCGCGCCGCCGAAGACTGCTCTTGGCGATGTCGGTGGCGGCGGTATTGATGCTCCAGGCGGGCACGCTGCTGAAACCCGCCCGCCTGCCCGCCAACGGCACCGCGCGCCTGGTGCAGGCCAATATTCCGTTCCTCACCGGCGAGCAGTGGACGCAGCAGTACTTCGATCAAGTGGTCAAGGAACTGGCCGAGCTCAGCGTCCCACAACCGGGCCAGGCCGATCCCAACCTGCCGCCGATTGACCTGATCGTCTGGCCGGAGAGCCCCGCGCCGTTCTTCCTCAACGACCCGCGCTTTCGCCACGCGGTCAGCGAGGTAGCACGCCAGTCGCACGCGGCGGTGGTGGTCGGCACCCTGGGCGTACCCACACCCAACCCGGGACAGCAACTCTACAATTCGGCGGCCATCGTCGCGCCGGATGGGACCTGGGGAGCGCGCTATGACAAAATCCATCTCGTACCCTTCGGCGAATACGTGCCCTTCAAGCAGATGTTCGGATTTGCCAGTGCGCTGACGCACGAGGTCGGCGACTTCATCCCGGGCCGCGAGCGCAATGTCCTGCGGGCGGGAAACCTGGCGGTGGGCGTCTTCATTTGCTACGAGTCGGCGTTCCCGAACGAGGTCCGCCAGTTCGCGGCCAACGGCGCGCAGGTGTTCGTGAACGTCTCCAACGACGGCTGGTTCGGCGACACCGCCGCCCCCTACCAGCACCTGCAACAGGCCCGCATGCGCTCGATTGAGGACCGCCGCTGGCTGCTGCGCTCCACCAATAACGGCATTACCGGAGTGATTGACCCCTACGGCCGCGTACTCGATACTGCACCCCGCAACCAGCGCACCTTCATTGACGTTCCCTTCAGCCTGGAGCACACCACCACCTTCTACACGCGCCACGGCAATTGGTTGGTGTGGCTGTGTGCGATAATTTCGGTGGTAGCAGTCATCGCGCGGTTTGTATTTCCGCAGTGATGGACGGCAGGTCGTAGGTGGCAGGTCGCAGGTCGGCGCGCGCCGACTGTGGGCGACTTCCGACCTACTACCTACGACTTCCGACCTACGATTATGAAGAACATCGCCGAACTCGAACAGGAATACCTCCCGTTGCGCGACAAGGTCCGTGAGCTGCGGGAGTATCTTTGACGCGCCCAAACTGACGGCGCAGCTCGCCGAAATCGACAAACAAGCCTCCGACCCGAACCTCTGGTCCAATCCCGAGAAGTCGCAGAACGTCATGCGCGAGAAGAAGCGCCTGGCGCACATTCTCGCCACCGAGACCGACCTGGCGCGCCGCTGCAGCGACATCGAGGCCTATTTCGAGCTCGGACGCGAAGGCGAAGACGTCACCGCCGACATTCGCCGCGAGATGGACAAGCTGCGCGAACTGGTGGACAAGCTGGAGACCGAAACCCTGCTCTCCGGCGAGAACGATGCGCGCAACGCGATCATAACCATCCATCCGGGCGCGGGCGGCACCGAATCGCAGGATTGGGCCGAGATGCTGATGCGCATGTACCTGCGCTGGGCCGAGCGCCAGGGCTTCTCCACCGTGCTCAACGACTACCAGCCGGGCGAGGAAGCGGGCATCAAGTCGGCCACGTTCTCGGTGAGCGGCGATTACGCCTTCGGCATGCTGACCAGCGAAATCGGCGTCCACCGCCTGGTGCGTATTTCTCCGTTCGACCAGGCCAAGCGGCGGCACACCTCGTTCGCCAGTGTCTACGTTTCGCCGGAAATCGACGAATCCATCGAAGTTGACATCAAGCCGGAAGACCTCCGCGTGGATACCTACCGCTCCGGCGGCAAGGGCGGCCAGCACGTCAACACCACCGACTCGGCCGTGCGCTTGACGCACTTACCAACCGGCCTCGTCGTCGCCTGCCAGAACGAGCGCTCGCAGCACAAGAACAAGGAAAGGGCCATGAGCATCCTGCGTTCGCGCCTCTACGAGCACGAGCTGGAAAAGCGCAAGGCGGTGACGAAAAAGATCGAGGACTCCAAGCTCGACATCGATTTCGGCTCGCAGATCCGCTCGTACGTTCTCGCGCCGTACCGGATGGTGAAGGACCACCGGACCAAGGTCGAAGTCGGCGACGTGGACCGCGTGATCGA
>DAISJI010000228.1:0-4089 GCA_036821585.1 Terriglobales bacterium | reverse complement strand
CGAGTTCCGAGTTCCGAGTTCCGAGTTCCGAGTTCCGAGTTCCGAGAAGAGGCTACTGCGGTCTTCTTCTTGTTTGTATTGGTTTTTTCTCGTTACTCAGTACTCGTTACTTCTTGGCGAGCGAATCCGAGAGCAGGTGCGCCTTGACAGCGAGGTTGTAAGCGCGCTCGGTATCGCCATCCTTGCTCGCCTGCCGGGATTGTTCGATGAAGCCGCGAATATGCTGCACGATGGCCTGCTCGTCGCTGGAGAGCGGGCGCGAGATGGTGCGGATGTCGTACTCGGTGGAACTGATCAGTTGAGCGGTACTTAAACGCTGGTGCGCCACCTGATCGAGCGATGTGTCGGCAACCAGAGGCGGCGGCACAGGATCCTGCTTGGCACCCTCTTCGATGACGACCTTTTCCGCCGGTGGTTGGGGTGCGGGCAGTTGCGTCGCGGGCGGCGGGGTCTTCTTCGCTTCGCTCTTGGCGGTAACGCGCGGCTTTTTCTTCGGCTTGGCGACGGTCGGGCTGGGCTTCGTCGGATGAGGATTGGGCGACGGTTGCGGCACCGTAACTTCCGGAATTGCCGATGGTACTCCGGTCGAATCGGTAATCGTCGGCGCCTGCGCCTGGGGCGGCAGGGGAGGCTTCTTCTTCTTGCATCCGCTCAGCATCAGCGACGACGCCAGCAGCACTCCCACGACGATGGTCCGCTTTCTGTCCATTCCGCTTTTTTAGTCCTTTGACGCCGACGACGCAAACTACGCGCGGACGGGCTCTCCTTCCCGGCGCGCGGCCGGGCGCGCCTGTTCCTGCGCCGGAAAACGCAGGTGAAACGTCGTGCCTTCTCCCGGACGCGAGTCGAACGTCACGTTGCCGTTGTGCAGTTGCATGACCCGATAACTCATCGCCAGTCCGATGCCGGTGCCGGACTTTTTGGTCGTGAAATAAAGGTTGAAGACCTTCTCGCCAACTTCCGGCGGAATGCCGCCGCCCTGGTCGGAAATGTCGATTTGCACGATGCCGTCGTCGCGGCGTCCGGCGAGGGTCAGCGTGCCCCCGTTGGGCATCGCCTGGATTCCATTGTTCGCGATATTGAGCACCGCCTGCTTGACCAGGTCGGCATCCACCTTGACCGGCAGCGGGCCGTCGGGCAAATCCGTTTGTACGATGACGCCTTGGCGCGCGGCCTCGGGTGCGGCGAGCATGGCGACCTCTTCGGTCAGGCGGCGCAGGTCGGTGTCCACCAGGCGCAGCTCGACCGGCTTGGTGAAGTCGAGCAGTGTCTGCACCACCCGCCCCAGCCGCTGCATCTCGCTGCCGATCACGTCCATGTGGCGCCGCGAGTCCGGATCGATGTCCTGTGTCTTCTCGCGCATGATCTGCAGGTGGACCATGATGGCGTTGATGGGATTGCGTACTTCGTGCGCCACCCCCGAAGTAAGGCGCCCGATCGCGGCGAGACGGCGCGAGAGTTCGATCTCGTCCTCGATGCGGCGGACGGACTCGGCATCGCGCATGGTGAGCAGCGCGCCGATCTTCTGTCCGTGCTCCTCGATGAAGTCCAACGACACCTGAACGCGCTTGGCGTCGGCCTCGATCTCGCGCGCCGTGACCCCCTGGTGCAGCTCGAAGCAATCGAGCACGAGACGGCCAAGACGTGTTTCCGGCGTGAATACCTCGCGCACGCTCTTGCCCAGGATGTCGGCGCGCATGCGGCCCACGAAGCGCTCGGCCGACGCGCTCACCAGCACGATGCGCTCGTCGTGCGTGAACAGCATCAGGCCGTCCTGCAGGTTGCCCATGATCTGGTCGAGGTTCTCCTTCAAGGCGGAGAAGACTTCCTGCACGTCGCGCATCTGGCGGCCGAGGCGATTGATCTTGCTGGTGACGACGCCGACCTCGTCCTGCTGTCCCGGCGAAGTTTCGGGCGCGTTGTCCACTTCGCCGGCGGACAGGCGGTCCAGACGGCGGCTGATCGCTTCCAGCGGACGCAGCGCGAAGTTCGACAGCGCCGCCGCCAGCAGGAAGGAGATGAAGATAGAAAGCCCCGCGAATTCGAAGGTGCGGTTCAACTGCGGCTTCAGGTCGTGCTGGAGAAAGATGGTCTGGATGCCGATGCGGACTTTTCCGAAGGGCTTGCCGCCGCGCGTAAGCGGGAGCGTGACGTCGAACACCTTTTGCGGGCCGTAGAGCAACTTGATCTGCCGCCACGCGTTCAGCTTGCGCACGGCGTCGAACTCGGGGCGCGCCGCCATGGGCTTGTTCTGCAACAGAGCCTCGGTGTGCAGCATGGCGACGCCATTCGTGTCCACGATGGCGGCGTCATAAATCTCGAGCTGGTATCCGACAATGGATTGCAGCAGATTATTCAGGCCGGGATCGCTTTGCAGGCTGTCCTGCACCGCCTGCCGGACTTCCTCCGGATTGTCGGGATCGATGTGCCTGTCGCTCAGGTCGAGTTCGAGGGCTTCGCGCGCGCCGTTGAAGACCTGATGCGCCACGAAGTCGCCGTTCTTGTAAGCGTCGGCAACGCGCTCGCGTACCAGTTGGGCGACGTACACGTAGGACAGCGCCGTCACCAGGGCGACGACCATCGCCGTGATCGCGATCACCAGCTTGGTTTTGAGACGAAAATGCATGCGAACCAGTCGCCGGTCGCCAGTTGCCAGTCGTCAGAACCAGAAGACCGACGACTGCTGACTGAAGACTTTACCGACCCACCGTAGCCACGCTCTGGCTGCCGTACTCCTTCAGCTTATTGTGCAGCGTCTTCAGGCTGATGCCGAGGATTTCCGCAGCGCGCGTCTTGTTGTTGTTGGTGGACTCGAGCGTCTTCAGGATGAGCAGGCGCTCGGCCTCGCCGACGGTTGTACCCACGCCCAGCCGTACCGCGTTGGCTTCCTGCACCGGCGGACGCGGCGTGACGTTGCCAAATCCCGGCGGCAGGTGCTTGCTCTCCACCACGGAAGCGTCGCACACGATGGCCGCGCGCTCCAGCGTGTTGCGCAACTCGCGCACGTTGCCCGGCCAGGAGTAATTCTGAAACGCCTGCATCACCGAGTCGCTGATCATCTGCACCTTGCGCCCGTGCTTCTGGTTCATGTCGGGCAATATGGCGGCGACCAGCTCCTTCAGGTCCTCTTTATGGTCGCGTAGCGGCGCCATGTGCAGGCTGAATACGTTCAGCCGGTAATACAGGTCCTGCCGCAACTCGCCTTTGGCGACGGCATCGTCCGGGACCTTGTTGGTCGCGGCGAGCACGCGCACATCGACCGAAGTTTCGGTCTTGCTGCCCAGCCGGCGCAGCTTGTGGTCTTCCAAAACGCGCAGCAGCTTGGCTTGCGTTCCGGCAGGCATTTCACCGATCTCGTCGAGCAGCAGCGTGCCCCCCTCGGCCAGTTCGAAGCACCCGATGCGGCGTTCCATCGCGCCCGTGAACGCGCCTCTTTCGTGGCCAAAAATTTCGCTTTCGATCAGCGTCTCCGGGATGGCAGCGCAGTTGATGGCGATGAACGCCTTACCCTTGCGCGGGCTGAGTTCGTGGATGGTGCGCGCCACCATCTCTTTTCCCGTGCCGCTTTCGCCGGTAATCAGCACCGAAGCGGTGCTGGGCGCGACCATATCGATAAGATGGAAAATCTCCTGGATATCTTTCGACGAGCCCACCAGGCGTCCCATGACACCTTTATCGCGCAGGTTGCGGCGGGTGACTTCCAGTTCGCGCTCGGCGTCCTGTTCGGAGACGGCGTGGTGGAGGATGGTGCGCAGGCGCGTCGGGTCGCTGCCCTTCTGGATGTAATCGTAGGCGCCGACCTTCATCGCTTCCACGGCGCTGTCCACGCTGCCGTGCGCGGTCATCACCACCACTTTGCACGCCTGGGGAAGATCGGCGATGCGCCGCAGCAGTTCGACCCCGCCCATGCGCGGCATCATCATGTCGGTGATGACGATGGCGGGGCGGAAGGCCTCCACTTTTTCCAGGGCCTCCAGTCCGTCGCCCGCAGTATCTACTTTGAAACCCCACAAGCTGACCAGTTCGGCCAGTCCGGTGCGCTCGTTTTCCTCGTCTTCGACGATCAGTACGCGTTCCTGTTTCATGAAT
>DAISJI010000227.1:1515-4121 GCA_036821585.1 Terriglobales bacterium | reverse complement strand
TCCAGCGCCTTGAGCGCGCGGTCGCATTGCGCCTTGTGCCGCTCGGCGCGATCTCGAATTCGGTTCTCCAGCGGCAGCAGAAGGTCGAAGGTGATGTTCGCCGGCTGGAAGTTCTTGCTCTCCGACGCGGTGATGTAATTCACCAGCGATCCGAACGCAGTCTCGCGCGGGGGCGGCAGCGGATCGTTTCCGCGCGCCAGCATCACCGCGTTCATGCCCGCGAGCAGGCCGGTGGCGATCGACTCCACGTAGCCCTCGACCCCTGAAATCTGGCCGGCGAACATGATTCGCGGATGCGTTTTCATCTGCAGCGTCGGCCCGAGCAGCGTGGGCGCGTTGATGTAGGTGTTGCGATGGATCTGCCCGTAGCGCAGGAAGCGCGCGTTCTCCATGCCGGGAATCAGCCGAAACACGCGCGCCTGCTCCGGGAAGCGCAGGTGGTTCTGGAAGCCGACGATGTTGTAGGAATCGGCGCGCAGGTTCTCCTGGCGCAACTGCACCACCGCGTACGGACGCTGTCCGGATCGGGGATCGATCAGCCCGACCGGCTTCATCGGCCCGAAGCGCAGCGTGTCGCGTCCGCGGCGCGCGATTTCTTCGATCGGCAGGCAGCTCTCGAAGTAGTTCAACTTCTCCCAGTCTTTTTCCTCGACCGGCTGCGCCGCGAGCAGCGCGTCGTAGAAGCGGTCGTACTCCTCGCGCGTCATCGGGCAATTGATGTAGTCGGCTGAGCCCTTGTCGTAGCGCGCCGCCATGTACACGCGCGAGCGGTCGATCGAATCCGCTTCCACGATCGGGCTGATCGAGTCGTAAAAGTAAAGGTGGGGACTGGGAACACCCCCACCCTGTCCAGCCAAAGACGGGCTGGACAAGGGTGGGGCAACCGACAAGGGTGGGGCAACCAGGCGCGCGATCTCTTGCGAGAGCGCGTCCGACGTCAGCGGACCGGTCGCAATGATGGTCAGCGCATCCGCGTCGATCGCGGTCGCCTCTTCGCGCCGGACCGTGATGTTTGGATGATTCGAGACCGCATCGGTGACTTGGGCCGCAAACAGTGCGCGGTCCACGGCGAGCGCATGTCCGGCGGGAACGGCAGTCAGGCGCGCGATATCCATCAGCAACGAATCGGCGCGCCGCATCTCTTCCTTGAGCAGCCAGGGCGCGGTGTTTTCCGACAACGATTTGAGCGAATTCGAGCAGACCAGTTCGGCGAAGTCGGCGGTCTGGTGCGCGGGCGTCGAGCGCACTGGGCGCATCTCGAACAGTTCGACCGGCACGCCGCGCCGCGCGCACTGCCACGCTGCCTCGCAGCCCGCGAGTCCCGCGCCGATGATTCGTACTGGAGTTGTGGAATCCAAGGTGAGTCTTTACGGCTTTTCCACTGGCGGCTGGCGACCGGCTACTGGCGACTGCTGGGCGAGTTTTTCGATGTCCTCGCCCTCGACGCGCATGGTCAACCACTCGGTCAGCTTCCTGGCGCCGAGCGATTCATAGAACTGGATGGCCGGAGTGTTCCAGTCGAGCACCTGCCACTGGAAGCGTCCGCAGTTCTCGCGCACCGCCACTTGGGCCAAATGAACAAGCAGCGCCTTTCCGATACTTTTTCCCCGGTACTGCGGCCGCACGAACAGGTCTTCCAGGTACAGCCCCGGACGCCCCTGCCACGTCGAGTAGTTGTAAAAGTAAAACGCAAATCCCGCCGGCTCGCCGTCCCACTCGGCAATCACGCAGTGGAATTTTGGGTTCGGACCGAAGCCGTCGCGCAGCAAATCGGATTCGGTCGCCACCGCCGCTTCCGGCGCGCGCTCGTACTCGGCCAGGTCCCGGACGAAATCCAGTATCAGCCGCGCATCCTGCGTTGTAGCCGGACGAATGGAAAGCATGGCAACATTATAGTTTCGGTTAAGAATCTTGTGGAGCGCTGTCCGATTCGTGTTCCGTGCCCGTATTCCGTATCTCGTATTCCGTATGACGACTTCAGGCCGGAATACGAAATACGGAATACGTTTTTGGTTTAGTCTTTTCTCATGGCACGCGTCACACTGATCGAACCGCCCTCCGCCTCCACCGAAGTTCAGCACCTCTACGAGCATCGTCTACGCGGAAAGCCGGGCAACGTTCACAAAGCGATGGCCCACCTTCCGCAGGCGCTCACCGCGTTCCTCTCCTTCTACCCCGCGGTCGGACGCACGCTCCCGCCACGGCTTTACGAAATGGTGTACATCCGTGTCTCGATGTTGAATCAGTGCCACTATTGCACGCAGCATCATCTCGCGTCGTCGAAGCGAGCTGGATTGACGCCCGATGATTGGCAGGCCCTGAAGGACCCGCAGGCGTCTTCGTTTACCGACCGTGAAAAACAGGCCCTCGCCTATGCCGAAAAGCTCACGCGCACGCCGTGGACCGTGCAGGATGCCGACGTCGAGGCGCTCAAACAAGGTTTCAACGACACGCAGATCGTGGACCTGCACCTGCTGGTCGGACTGGTAAACCTCACCAACCGTTTCACCGATCCGCTGGGACTGGAACTGGAAATACCGGAAGAGAAGATATGAAGTTTCAGTTTCGAGTTTCAGTTTCAGAAGCGCTAACTCGAAACTGAAACT
>DAISJI010000227.1:0-1415 GCA_036821585.1 Terriglobales bacterium | reverse complement strand
GAAACTGAAACTATTTCATGGCGCTGCGTAGTGATTTCAGGATGACCGCATCCTGCTCCGGAAACACGGTCCTCAAATCCAGCACGACGCGGTCGTCTTCCACGCGTGCTATCACCGGCGGATCGGCGTGACGCAGGCGCGTGGCGAGTTCGCCGGCGCTGACGCCTTCCAGCGCAATGATCAGCAAGTGCGTCTTCAGCGTCGCCCCGGGCGCGGCGCCGCCACCAATGACTGACTCGCCGTCCGCCACTTTCGCTTTGTACGATGCCGGAATTTGAGTGGCCATCGCTTGCGCTCGCGCACCGATGTCTTCCGCGGACCTGCGCATCATCCGTAGCGCCGGAACTGCATCGTAGTCCTGGCGCACGTAGGCCAGCAGCGTGGCCTCCAGTGCAGCGTAGGTCAGTTTGTCAACGCGAAGCGCACGGAACAAGGCGTTGCTGCGCATGCGCGTGACGATCTCCGGCTTGCCGCTCAGAATTCCCGCCTGCGGACCGCCCAGCAACTTGTCGCCGCTGTAGGTCACCACGTCCACGCCGGCCGCAAGACTCTCCGCCACGCCCGGCTCGCCGCTCACGCCGATTGTCGCCAGGTCGAACAGCGCGCCGCTGCCCAGGTCTTCCATCACCGGCAGACCGCGCTCGTGCGCCAGCGTCACCATTTCGGAGAGCGATGGCTGCTCGGTGAAACCGACGATCTGGAAGTTCGAGCGATGCACGCGCAGGATGAGCTTCGTCCGATCGGTGAGGGCGCGCTCGTAATCCGCCAGCCGCGTGCGGTTCGTCGATCCCACCTCGCGCAGCGAAGCGCCCGACTTGCTCATCACGTCGGGAATGCGGAACGAGCCGCCAATCTCCACCAGTTCGCCGCGCGACACCAGCACTTCGCCGCCTTCGGCCAGCGTATTCAGCGCCAGCAGCACCGCGGCCGCGTTGTTGTTGACCACGATCGTCGATACTTCCGCGCCCAGCAGGTGCGCGAACAGCCGCTGCACATGGACGTCGCGTTTGCCGCGCTCGCCGGACTCAAGATCGAATTCGAGGTTGGAATACCCGGGCGCTACTTCCCGAATGTGCTCGATGGCGGCGTTCGCAATCGGCGCGCGTCCGAGGTTGGTGTGCAGGATCACGCCGGTCGCATTGATCACCGGGAGCAGTGACGTCCGCATCGCCCGCCGGACGAACCGCTCCACCGCTTCGGGCAGGGCGGACACCGCAAGTTCCACCTGGCTCGCGTTCAGGTGTCCTTCCAGAATGCTGTCGCGCAGGTTCTGCAACGCCGCCCGCACCGCCTCGGTGACTACCGTGCGCGAGTCGCGCTCCGCCATCGCCGCGATCCGCCCTTCGCGCAGCATTTCATCCACCGACGGCAGCATGCGCAGCAGCTCTCCGGCATTTTCCCTGGCTTTCACGCGA
>DAISJI010000226.1:2032-4165 GCA_036821585.1 Terriglobales bacterium | reverse complement strand
GGGGCGCAAAAAAGGAAGCGCCTAACCATGGAGTTAGGCGTTTGTTGAGTTGTAGGTGGACTAGCTTGGCTGGCTGGTGCGCTGGATGTCGTACTGGCGGATCTTGTAGAGCAGCGCCTTGTAACTGATCTTCAGCAGCGCCGCGGTCTTCTTGCGGTTCCAGTTGGTTTCATCGAGGGCGCGACTGATGGCTTCCATTTCCGCTTCATCTTTCACGCCCCTCACCAGGCCCTTCAAGCCGCCCTGCGAAACACCGCCCGCCGTGGCGGCCATCGCGATGGCACGTTCATCGCGCGGAGGCGCCAGTTCGGCAATCGCCATTGCCTCGTCGCCGAGGACCATGAATCGCTTCACAAAATTGCTGAGCTCGCGCAGGTTGCCGGGCCACGGATAGCTTTCGCAGGCGCGCACCAGCGACGGCGACAGGGGCAGCGGCGGGCGGGCATAGCGCTCCGCCACCTGGCTCATGAAGTGCTTCAGGAGGATGGGAATCTCCTCGCGCCGTTCGCGCAGCGGCGGCACGTTGATCGTGAACCCGTTCAGCCGGTAATAAAGGTCCTCGCGCAGTTTCTTGTTGGCGATCGCCTCCGGGACATTGATATTGGTGGCGGCAAGCACGCGCACGTCCACCTTCACCATGTGGCGGCTGCCCAGCCGCGAGAACTGCTGGTCCTGCAGGACGTGCAGCAGCTTGGCCTGCAGGGCGGGCGGCATCTCGCCGATTTCGTCGAGCAGCAGCGTGCCCTTGTTGCAGAGCTCGAACTTTCCGGGCTTGGAGGTCGAGGCGCCGGTAAACGCACCCGGCTCGTAACCGAACAATTCGCTTTCCAGCAAGTCGCCGGGAACGGCCGCGCAATTGACCTTGAGGAAGGTGCGGTGCGCGCGCGGCGAATACTTATGAATCAGCTTGGCCACCACTTCCTTGCCCGAGCCGCTCTCGCCGAGGAGCAGGATCGGGATGTCCACGTTCGCCACCAGCTTGGCCTGCGAACGGATCTTGCGCATGGCCGGCGAACCGGAAACGAAAAAGACGTCGTCGCCGAGGTCTTCAATTTCGCCCGCCACCGGAACGTTGGCCGCCGCCCGATCGCCGACGCACTGCTCGATGACCGCGTCGAGGTCGGCTTTTTGAAACGGCTTGGCCAGGTAATCGACGGCGCCCAGGCGGATCGCCTGCACGACCTTGCGCGTGTCGCTGACGCACGACAGCATGATGACTTTCAACTGGGGGTGGCGTTGGCGCAACTGTTCCAGGGTTTGCAGGCCGTCGATGCCGGGAGGCATCAGTACGTCGAGCAGGACCACGTCGGGCGGAGTGGCGACTTCCGCCAGGCGGCGCACCGCTTCCTCACCGCTCGAGGCGGTGTCAACCTTGTAGCCTTCCGCTTCCAGCAAGGTGCGCAGATAGCGCAGCATGCTGGGCTCGTCGTCCACGACGAAAAGATTCGGTACGTTTGCCATTGCCTGTCGAAGTCCTTACTTGCTAGCCCGCCGTCTTGCTAGCCCGCCGTCGAACCGGTCTGTTTGAGAGGTAAGAGAAAAGAAAACTTGCTGCCGCAACCCGGCTCGCTTTCCACCCAGATTTTACCGCCGTGGGCCTGCACCAGTCGGCGCGCAATTCCCAGGCCCAATCCCATGCCCGGCCCGGACGAGTCGCTGTTCGGCACCTGGAAGAAATCACCGAAAACTTCCTGGTGATATTCAGCCGGGATACCTTGGCCCGTGTCGGCCACGCTCACGCGCACCGCGTTCGGCGCCAGCAGGTGTGAACGCTTCCGGCGCTCCCGAGCAACATCGCGAGATTCGACTTGACGGCGCTCCCAGATCTGGGGCTCGGCATTCAGCCACACGGTCCCGCCCGGTGGGGTAAATTTGAGCGCGTTTTCAAGCAGGTTCGACACGACACGCTGAATCCGATCGTAATCGAATGGGAACTTCTGCAGGCGCTCGTTGGCCAGGTAATAGAAAGCTACACCCGCGGCCTGGAAGCGGGGCATCCAGAAGCTGCAGACTTCAGTGAGACAGGCATGCATGTCGCCCGCTTCGTCCAGGCGCAAATTGAGATTCCCGGTCTGAACGGCGCTAAAGGTGAGGAAGTCGGTGATCAGGCGGCCCAGGCGCTGGCTGCTGGCG
>DAISJI010000226.1:0-1932 GCA_036821585.1 Terriglobales bacterium | reverse complement strand
AGATTCGGGCACGCTAAAATTATCGTCAGGACGATTCTTGGGGGGAGAGTAATGGCTGCGAATCTAAAATTTATGATAGGGTGAATAGCCCTCCAGAGTCAAGGAGGCAGTGCAAGTACTTTCCCCAGAAGCCGCAAAATTTTTCCTATTCCGGTTCAAACGTGCTGTTCATACTTTCGATACTGTGCTAGGTTACTTTCGTGTAAGTGATTGACCCGTTGAGTCTTATGTTTTCAGGGATGCAATTCTGAAAAGTGGAGCGGTTTGGCCCCTGATGTGCCGTTTAAGGCAGCGGTAAAGGCAAAATGACACCTACCGGCTCGGATCGACGCAAACATCAGCGGCTACCTCTGTCGATCCCGGTATTTGTCCGCGGCGTCGATGAGGATGGCAAGGAATTCCTCGAATTTGCCACAGCGCTGAATATCAGCGCCGGCGGAATTCTCTTGGCGACCCGACGCAGCTTACCCAAATCCAGTAAGTTATCGTTAGAGATCCCAGTCGCACCGATGCCCACATCGAGCATTTCACCGCAGTCGGTTCGAAGCTTGAAAGCGAGATTGGTACGTATAACTCATGGTGATCGTTGTAATTTGGTCGGAATGCGCTTTTCCCGGCCGCTGGGCGGAGCCAAAGGAAAAGTCGCTTCCGCCCTGTGAAATAAGTTTCACTTAAATAGGACCGACGCTGCAGTTTTTTGCTTCTCCCCGAGTCATCCCCGCCGATTCTCCTTGCGCAGAAGTAGTTGAAAGACAGGCAAATACGGTATATTGTGCCTAAACTATGGTAGCACTTTAGTTGATGAAATGTTTGGCACTTTGAGTGCAACTATTATCAGTACCCAGCACTGAGGTGCCCGACGTTCAGAAACAGGAGAAGGAGCATATGTCATCGGCTGGCTTAACTTTCGCGTCCGATCGCTCGGGGATTCCAATTCCGCCGGACGCGATTATGTTCGGTACGACGCGCCCAATGCAGGCGGTACGGGAACGAATCAGCAAGATCGCTGCCTCCAATCTCCCGGTGCTTATCCAGGGTGAAAGCGGAACCGGCAAGGACATAGTCGCTCGCTTGATCCATGCGCAGTCGCCGTGGAACACGGGCCCGTGGGTAAAGGTCAACTGCCCCGCCATTCCCGGCACGCTGCTGGAAAGCGAGTTATTCGGGTACGAGAAGGGAGCGTTCACGGGCGCCTACGGCGCCAAGCCGGGCCGTGTGGAAATGGCGAACCGCGGCACCCTGTTTCTCGACGAGATCTCGGAGCTGGATTACGCGCTGCAATCCAAGCTTCTGCAATTGCTGCAGGACGGACAGTTCTGCCGCATCGGCGCGACCGAAGACAAGAAAGTGGAAGTGCGCGTGGTCTGCGCCTCCAACCGCGAACTGGAAAAGGAAGTCGAAGCCGGCCGCTTCCGCCAGGACCTGTTCTACCGAATCAACGTGGTGAACATCCAGATGATCCCGTTGCGCGAGCGCGCGGACGATATTCCGGTACTGGTGCAGTATTTCCTCGATACCTACAACGAGAAGTACAACACCCGGACGCGCCCGGTCACGCCGCAACTGATGGCGCAATTGCAGCGCTACCACTGGCCCGGCAATATCCGCGAGCTGGAAAACCTGATGCGCCGCTTTTCCATCCTCGGGACCGAGGAGGCAGTCACGTCGGAACTGGCGCCCCGGCGGCAGGTGTTCTACGACGAGGACATTCCGCTGGACGGCCCGATCTCGCTGAAGAAGATCACGCGCCAGGCAGTCCTGGACATCGAACGCAAGGTCATCCTCAGAGTGCTGCAGGCAAACCACTGGAACCGCAAAAAGGCGGCGCGCGCGCTGAGCATCAGCTATCGCGCCCTGCTGTATAAGATCCGGGACGCGGGTCTGCCGGCCGCGCGCGCCCATGGCCGTACCGATACGGGGAGCGACGCTTAG
>DAISJI010000225.1:2804-4174 GCA_036821585.1 Terriglobales bacterium | reverse complement strand
GCCGCAGGTTTCGCGGGCCTAATGTACGGCTGGAATCCGCCGAGATTCACAGATGGTTACCACGTGATTACTTCGGTGACATTTACAGGAACCAGCCCCAGCCTTAGGATTTGCTGGTTGGAAGGCAGTTCTGGGGGAGGGCTGCCGTGGCGCCCCGGCCGAAAGGTCGGGGCTCCGCATTTGGTCAGATATTCTTCAGTGGCTGGAACCCCCATCCGGCGCAGTTCCGTCCGTTAGGTGCGACCGTTCTCCGTTTCCGGCATCCAATCATTTACTATGAAGGGCTGCGTCCCCACCCGTTCCAAAGCCGGTCAGGGTGGGACATCCGCAGGGGCGAATCTGGAGGCGGAATGGCAACGAGCACGATCTTCGAGGTAACGGACGCGAACTTTGACCAGGCGGTGCTGAAGTCGGAGCAGCCGGTACTGGTGGATTTCTGGGCAGCCTGGTGCGGCCCGTGCCGCGCAATGGCGCCGATTGTGGATGAAATTGCGAGCGCGTACACCGGGCGCGCGGTGGTCGGCAAGATGGACGTGGACCGCAACGCGGTGACACCGCAGCGCTACGGAATCCGCGGCATTCCCACGCTGCTCATCTTCAAGGGCGGCCAAGTGAAAGAGCAAATCGTCGGGTACGTGCCCAAGGAAACGATCGAGAAGGCGCTGGAGAAGCACATCGGGTAGGCTTAAGGCACAAGGCGTAAGGAATAAGGCTCGGTGAAGAACCGGGCCTTTTACTTTGAGTGCGAAGTGCTCAGTGCTAAGTCTGCTTCCAGCAATTCATACCTAGTACTTGCGCAGCACGCCGATGACGCGGCCCTGGACCTGGACCTGGGATGCGGGGACGATAATGGGCTGCATGGTGGCGTTGGAAGGCTGGAGGCGGGTGTTGTCGCCATCGCGATAAATGCGCTTCAGGGTCGCATCCGCGCCGCCGACCAGCGCGACCACGATTTCGCCGTTGCGCGCGGTCTGGATTTTTTCCACCAAAACATAATCGCCGTCGAGGATGGCCTCGTCCTGCATGGAATCGCCGCGCACCTGGAGTACGAAAACGTCTTTCGAGCCGGTGAAGTCGCCGAGGGAAATGGTCTCGGGGTTTTCGACCGCCTCAATGGGCTGGCCGGCGGCGATGCGTCCCATGAGCGGCAGAGTGAGAGGCGCGCTCATGGTCTGCTTCATGCGGCCCTTGGGCGGCAACAAGTCGATGGAACGCGAGCGATTGTAGTCGCGCTTGAGCAGGCCTTTCTTCTCCAGATTGGTGATGTGCTTGTGCACGGTGGCGAGCGAACTCAGGCCCATACCGTTGCCGATCTCCTCGAAAGACGGGGAGTAGCCGTGCGATTGCACGAAGGCGGCGATGAAGTCGTA
>DAISJI010000225.1:0-2704 GCA_036821585.1 Terriglobales bacterium | reverse complement strand
ACTTCGAGCTCGTGGTCGTCGTTGTAGAAATGCGGCGACATGCGGACGCCGGCCTTGGGGCGATAGTCCACCAGTATGTCGCGCTTGATGAGCTCGGCGCAGACTTCCTGCGCGTACGGCATGTCGATGGAGACGGTGCCGCCACGGCGCTCGGGATCGCGCGGAGTGTTGACCTTCCAGCCATTCTGGTCAGCGAGTTCGATCAGGCGCGCGACCTGGCGCTTGGACTTGGCGCGAATCTTCTCAATTCCGACTTCGCGGACGATGTTCAACCCCGGGCGGGCGGCGTAGAGCGCGGGGACGTTGGGCGTGCCGTTCATGAACTTGTATTGCCCACCGGTAAACTGCTGCGGCCCGATTTCGAAGGCGAAGGGGTTCTGGTGAGCGATCCAGCCGGTTAACTTGGGTTCCAGTTGCGCCGCCAGGTCGGGACGAACGTAGAGATAGGCCGTTCCCGGTCCGCCACAGAGCCATTTCAGGACACCGCCGCAGGCAAAATCTGTGTTCAGCGCCGCAACGTCCACGGGAACGGTGCCCAGCGATTGAAAAGTGTCGAGCAGGACCATGGCGCCGACTTGGTGGGCGCGGTCGATGATCGCCTTGGCGTCATTGATGTAGGCGCTGCGGAAGATGACGTGCGAGATGGGGACGATAAGGGTCTGCTCGTCGATGGCGGCGAGCATTTTTTCGGTCGAAACGTGGATGCCGTCGGTGGCGACCATCTCGATGCGGGCGCCGCGCTCACGCTGGGCGTTCCAGAAGTACATCACCGACGGGAAGTTCAGGTCGGAGTAAACGACCTTGTTGCGTTTGCCGCTGAAGTCGAGGCAGGAGGCGACGATGGCCTGAACCATGGTGACGTTCTGATGGCAGGAAACCGATCCGGCGGGGGCGTTCATCAGGGCGCCAATCTCGTCGCCGACCTCGGCCGCCAGCATCCACCACTTTTCCTCCCAGGCGCGGACGCCGCGCTCCGCCCATGTGCCGGTGTAGGCGAGCATGGCGTCGAAGACGCCGCGGGGCATGGCGCCCAGGGAGTTGGAGATCAGGTAGGTGGTGCGATCGAGGATGGGGAACTCGGCGCGGTAGCGGAGAAGCTCGTCCTGCATGGGTACGATTTTAGCGAGTAATAAGTAATAAGTAATGAGGAATGCGCCGGATAAGCGCGGGACCGGCTGAGGGCAGCCGGTGCCACAGGAGAATCGGGGCGAATCGGCAATTGCTCGGAGAAGCGCTTCTGCATACAATTGACGGCGCTAACCGGGACATCTCTGCACTTGTGGCCCGTGCCGGTAGTTTTGTTCGCAGCCGCTCCCCATGCCTGATTTCAGTAAGCGCCTGGAAAAAGCCGATAAGTACCTCCAAAAGGGGCGTCAAGCCGACGCGCTCGATGAGTATTTGGAGGTGCTCCAGGAAGACCCGAACCAGGACGGCGTCCGCCAGTCGGCGGCCGACCTGTCGATGGCGCTGGGGAAGAACGCGGAAGCGGCAGAGCACCTGACGCGGCTGTTCGACCGCCAGACAAGCGTGGGTGACGCGGCCAAGGCGGTAGCGAACTACAGGAAGTTGGCTCGCATCTCGACGCCGAGCGTGGACCACACTTTCCGCTACGGGCAACTGATGGAAAAATCCAGCCGCCGCGACGCGCTGGAAGCCTACACGACATCGGTGCAGGGATTCACCGCGGCGGGACGGAAGGCGGACGCGCTGGCAGTGCTGAAGCGCGTGGTCGCGCTCGATCCGACCGAAGCCAATTTCAAGCGCGAAGCGGAACTGGCGGCGGAACTCGGCGATGGTAAGACGGCGGCCGCGGGGTTCCTGAAGGTCGGCGAGCTGCAAGCGCAGGCGGGAGCCGATCCGATTGCCTGGTACGAGCGGGCCCACCAGTTGGACGCGCAGTCGGCGGACGCAGCGCTGCTGTATGGCCGCTGCCTGCTGGCTGCCGGACGAGCCCCGGAAGCGATTGACGTGCTGGCTCCGCTGGCTACGCAGCCGACGGCGCGAATCGAGGACCGCGAAGCGTACAGCAAAGCGCTGCTTGCGGCGGGCAAGCTGACCGAGGCCGAGCCGTTCATCTGGGCGCTCTACGAGGCCGATCCCAAGCAGGAAGATGAAGTTGCCAACCTGATCGGCGCGCTGCTGGATGCCGACCATCATGAGCACGCCATCGACTTGGCGCACAAACTGGAGGTCACGCAGCTCAAGGCGGGGAACCAGCGCGAATTTGTCGCGCGGATGAAGGAGATCGCCGACCAGCACCGCCCGAGCGTGGATTTCCTGGAGTACATGGTGGAGGTGTTCAATTCCGCCAACCGCGAACACGATTATTGCGACACCCTGCTGAAGCTTTTCGAGCTTTATTACGCGGGCGGGAATTTCATCAAGGCGGCGGATTGCCTGGACCGGTCGGCGGAGGTGGACCCGTACGAACCGGGGCACGAGCGCAGGCTCGACATGCTGCGCGGCAAAGTGGACACCAACCACTTCAACGCCATCGCGAGCCGCTTCAACGCGGTGCTGAAGATGGAGGACAAGGACAACAAGGAACAAGCGGAGACGGCGGAGGGCGAGTCGACGGTGCTGGAGGACCTGGTCCTGCAGGCGGAAATCTTTATCCAGTATTCGATGCGCAGCAAGGCGGTGGAACGGCTGGAACGCATCCATAAGCTGTTCCCGCACGAAGAAGAGAAGAACGAAAAGCTGC
>DAISJI010000224.1:0-4204 GCA_036821585.1 Terriglobales bacterium | reverse complement strand
CGAAGAACATGAAGATTACGACGCTGGGCGACATGGAACTGGCGGAGTTCTACGCGCGCCAGGAAGGTCGCCAGGCATGAGAATCGGTTACGGATGGGACTCGCATGAATTCAGGCCCGGAGTGCCGCTCCGGATCGGCGGGCTCGCCATTGAGCACTCGCACGGGCTGGCCGGTCATTCCGACGGCGATGTCCTGCTGCACGCGCTCACCGACGCCCTGCTGGGCGCCATCGCTGCCGGTGACATCGGAACGTTTTTCCCGCCCTCCGATCCCAAGTGGAAGGGCGCCGATTCCGCCGTATTCGTGGCCGAAGCGCTGCGGCGCGTGAAAGCTGCGGGATACCGCGTGGCCAACGTAGATTCCACCTTGATCCTGGCGGCGCCGAAGATCGTTCCCCACGCCGCAGCCATCCAAAAACGCGTGGCGGAGCTGCTTGGCGTCAACGATTCCGAGGTCGGCGTCAAGGCCAAGACCCCCGAAGGAATGGGCAGCGACAACGTTGCCATCGCGCACGTGGTCGTGCTCCTCAGCAAGGGGCGCAGCCGGCAACTGCGCCGGAAGACCACCACCGCCGAGGTTCCGCAGAAGATTGTGGATGAGGTGGCGAAAAAGGTGATCGAGCAAGCGGTGGCGCGGCACAAGCACACGCGCAACTAGAAAGCGTTGCTGCGCGCCGTGGCCAAATCGCCCTTGAGTTGGCACAGGAAGGTCTGCACAACCAACGGATCGAATTGCTTTCCGCTGCAGCGCTCGAGTTCGCGGGCGGCCTCCTCGTGGGTGAGGCGCGGCGCAAACGGACGATCGCTGGTCATGGTCTGGTAGGCGTCGGTCACGGCCAGCACGCGCGCGCCGAGCGGTATTTCTTCTCCGCGCAGGCCGTCGGGATAGCCGGTCCCATCGAGGCGCTCGTGGTGGTATCTCACGATGTCGCGCAGCAATTCGCTATCCGGGATGCAGGAAACGATGTCGGCGCCGGTCGAGGGGTGCAGCTTCACCAGGCAATACTCGTCCTCATTGAGCGCGCCCGGCTTGCAGAGAATTTTCTCCGGGATGATGAGCTTGCCTACGTCGTGCACGCGGGCGGCATAGACCATGTCGGCCATTTCGCGCTCACCCATGCCCAAGTCGCGGCAAACACTTTCCACGTAGCGCGCGGAACGGTCGCCAAAGCCGGCGGCATGGACCTCGCGCGATTCGGCGGCCCGGCTGAGCGCCAGCAGGGCGTCCATGATGGTCTCGCGGGTGGTCCCGGTGCCGCACATCTTGCGCAGCGTGGCCACGATCTCCTGCACCGATTCCGGACCGGTGTGCTCGCGCTGCAGGAAGCCCTCGACGTAGGCGGTGAGCAACTGGCGCTGAGCGACCGTACTATCGGCGCCGATGTACTCCTCGGCGATGGAAACGCAATTTCCGCCGCTGTGCTTGGAGGTGTACATGCCGGCGTCGGCAACGCGGATGACCTCTTCCGCGGTGGCGCCGTGCTCCGGGAAGCTGGCGACACCGAAGCTGCCGGTGATGCGCCGCTCGCTGAGCATGGGATCGGTCGCAATCCACAGGCGCAGGCGTTCGGCAAGGATCTGTGCCTGCTCCACGCTGGTTTCCGGCATGAGAATGACGAACTCGTCTCCACCGTAGCGCGCGACCACGTTCGACTGGCGCGATTTCTGCTCGAGCAATCGCCCGATGCGCGCCAGCACCAGGTCGCCCTCCAGATGTCCGAGGCCGTCGTTCACTTCCTTGAACTTGTCGAGGTCGATGAGCACGACCGAGAACGGGCGTCCCGAGCGCGACGCGCGCTTCCACTCCGATTGCAGGCCTTCCAGGAAAAAGCGGCGGGTCTTGATGCCGGTGAGGCCGTCGGTAATCGACTGCTGCTGGAGTTTCTGGAAAACGAACGCGTTGTGCAGCGCGGTGGCCAATAACCCGGACAGGGTGCGCAGGATGAGCACTTCCTGCTCGGGGAAGGCGCGCTCGCGACGGCTCTCCACGTTGAGCACGCCGAGCAGGCTGTCGGAATACGCGATGGGGAGGCAAAGCACCGAACGCGCGTCGGGCAGCACGCTTTGCAGGTAGGCGTCGACGCCGTTCTGCATCAGTACCATCTCGTTGGAACGCGCGCAGCGTCCGATCGCACCCACTCCCAAGGGCACGCGCTTGCCGGCCGCATGCGCGGTCGCTCCGGCTTCGGCCTTGATCTCGATTTCCTTGCTGACGTAGTCGAGCACGCCGATGCCGATGTGGTCGAACTCGAAGTTGTGCTGGATCTCAGCCACGATCTCGGCCAGAAGCTGCTCGGAGTCCTGGCTGGAAATCGCTGCCTTGGAAACGTTGTTCAGGAACGCGAGGTAGCGGGAGCGCCGCTGCTGGTCGGCGAAGAGGCGCGCATTCTCGATGGCGACCGCGACTTGCCCGGCGGCGGTCTGCAGCAATTCCAGGTCGCGCTGCTCGTAAACGAACTCGCGGTCGAAATTCATTGCCGCCATCATTCCGATGGGGAGGTTGTTGCTACAGATTGGGACGGCGCAGTAGCTCTTAGCAGGGCGCTCGGGAACAAAGGTAATGCCCAGTTTCGCGCGCGTCTTCTCCATGTCGGAGCGGATCAATACGGGTTGGCCGGTGCGGATCACCCACTCCGTCACGCCGTTGGCCATCTTGCGGGACCGCTTGGGGCGAAGACGGCCGCTCACGATTTCGAAGTCGAAGCGCACTTCGTCGTCATCCAGGAAAGCGACATAAAACGTCTCGGTATCGAAGAGCAAGCCGAGTTCCTTGTGAATGGAGCGCAGCACCTCGTCGGGATCGAGCCGCGAGCTGACTACCTGGCCCATCTGGGTAAGCAATTCGTATTCGCGCGTGCGCCGCTGCGCATCGTGCATGACGACGTAATTCTCCAGCGTCATACCGACCTGCATGGATATGCTCAACAGCATGCGCAACTGCGACGTCCCCAGGATGCCGTAGCGGTCGTGCGGCAGCAGGACCACTCCGAAATTGTTGTCGCGCGTTTGCAGGCTCAGTACGGTCAGCGAATTCACCCCGAACTGGAGCAGCAGTTCCCGGCAGCGCTCGAAGCGTCCTGGCGGGCCCGCGGGAAGGGGTTCGGACAGGCTCGCCAGGTTGCGGAGCGTGGTCAGCCCGCCGTGGCGGTACGCCAAATCGCTGAGGTATTCGCCGGTTCCGTCCGCCTCCAGCAGCTTCGGCAACTCCTGCGGGAATCCCGAGCTGATCGATGGCAGCACCGGGCGCCAGCGCTCGGCCACGCATAGCGCGCCCTGCCGGACGCGCAACACGCTCAGGATGCGGTCCAGCACCTTGCGCATCGCCGGCGCCAGTTGTTCGGCGGCGAGCAGCGACGAGCGGTCGATGTCGAGGCTGGAAAACGTGAGCGCATTCTCCTGGATCACGCGCCGCTCGTTGTCGTACAGCACCACCACCATCGACATGGCGACCAGCATCTGCGGCAGCGGACCCAGGAAATGGCCCCGGCTGCCGAAGTAGCGGTCGAAGAATTCGTGGAACTGGCGCGACATCAGGAGCGGGACCCACACCAGAAGCGTGGCGGACAATAGTCTCAGGCCGAGCGAATCGTTGCTCCGGGCCGCGCGGAAGAAGCGCCAGGAACAGTACAGGATGACCGCGGCAACCGCGGCATCCACCTCGACCACGGGGTGAGTGTCCAAACGGAACTCGCCGCCACGCATATGTACCCAGAACGATTGTGCGATCACCACCAGGAGTGCGGTGGAGACCGCCACATCCGGCCACCCCAGCCGAAACTCCTCGTGCTCCACCAGGCGCGTCGAAATCATGAGGCAGAGCGCCACCGCGCAAAAACAAAGCTCAGCTCCAAGCCACGCGCCCGCGCCGCCGTTCCCGTAATAAAACCAGGCGAGGAGCGCGTATTCCAGGCAGTACGCAGCCCACGCGAGTTGCCATGCCCGGAAGTAGGGTTGGGGCGCCTGCCGGTACAGGTAGGTGAAGACGCAGAAGAGCAGCAGGGCAAAGAAGCCCGGTACGGCGACGACGCCAATGAGGACACTCGGCATGCGGATTGGCTAAGATTTGCTCCTGGGAATTGTCGGTTGCCTGAGGCCGGAAAACGTATATCCCTGCGTTCACGCCCGCCTGGAGGCGCATTGCAACGCACAATTTCGGGGGAGAATCACGGTACCCTGGAAGGGTGTGGAAACTATAGCACTTTGG
>DAISJI010000223.1:0-4228 GCA_036821585.1 Terriglobales bacterium | reverse complement strand
GGTACTGCACACGCTCCATCGCTCAGGCGTGCATCGGTTGTCCGACGTGCAAACCTGACCCCAGCAGTAAATGCAGGTGACGCGTTCAGTCGCTGGTAAGGAGCTCGGGTTCCTCGTCGGCGTCGCGATTGAAGACTTCGCGGAAATCCTCAATCGAGGTGAGTACGATCAATATCGCGCTGCCGATGAGGCCTGCCGCGAACAAAAGCTCCAGGAGCTTGATTCCGGCGACCATGAGTGCGTGTGCCATAGACGTTCTTCTACTTCTCTAGCAGAACACTCGCGGCGTAAAAGGGGCATAAAGGGTATATAAAGAAACCATAAAGACCGGGGCGGGAAGCCAATTCCACGCCCCCGATACGCCATCTGTTCGCCTGCTCCCCAAGTTGCACTCGCGGGAAGCACCGCCGAACAGGTATGCTGCCGCTTCCGGATTTCCGTCCACTTCGGAGCGCAACGAATTCCATGCTGGAAGCGCTGAAAAAACTGAGGCGGCACCTGCTGACCGGTGTCTCGTACGCGATCCCGTTCATCGCCTGCGGCGGCATCATGATCGCGATCGCCATCGCCTTCGTGCCCATCGGGCCCACCGGTCCCGATTTCTCGCAGGCGCCGCGGCTCAAGCTGCTCCTCGATATCGGCAGCACCGCCTTCGCCCTCATGCTGCCGGTACTGGCCGGCTACATCTCCTATTCCATCGCCGGGAAGCCGGGGCTGGTGGCGGGATTCATCGGCGGATATTTGTCAGGGCAGGTCAAGGCAGGATTTCTGGGCGCGCTGTTGGCCGGGTTGCTGGCGGGATGGATGGTTAGCCTACTGAAGAAGGTTCCGGTCTCGAAATACCTGAAGCCGATCATGCCGATCCTGGTGATCCCCATCGTTTCGTCGTTGTTCATCGGCGTGATCATGCTGGAGGTGCTGGGGGTCCCGATCGCCCACCTGATGAGCGCCGCCAGCCACCTGCTACAGAGCATGAGTACCGGCAACGGCGTCGTATTGGCAATGCTGCTGGGAGCGATGATCGCCTTCGACATGGGCGGACCCATCAACAAGACCGCATTCTTTTTCGGCGCCGCCATGATCGGAGAAGGGAATATCCGCATCATGGGCGCGTGCGCGGCTGCCATCTGCACGCCGCCGCTCGGCATGGGCCTGGCCACGCTGTTGCGCAAGGCGCTGTGGACAGAGGAAGAACACGAAGCTGGATTGGCGGCGCTGGCCATGGGCATGATCGGCATTACCGAGGGCGCGATTCCGTTTGCCGCGGCCGACCCGCTGCGCGTGATTCCCTGCATCGTGCTCGGGTCAATGACCGCGTCCACCATTGCCATGATGGCCGGGGTTGGCGACCACGCCCCCCATGGCGGACCGATCGTGCTGCCGGCGGTGGAGCACCGGGTTGCCTACGTCATTGCTATCCTTGTCGGTACGATTGTGACCGCCGTTGCCGTCAATCTCGTGAAGGCGCTGACCAGGCGCGCGCCCGCAACCGGGGAGGTTCAATGAAGGTCGTCGCGGTTACCGCATGCACCACCGGCATCGCCCACACCTACATGGCCGCTGAGCAACTGGAAAAGACCGCCCAAGCACTCGGCCACGAAATCAAGGTCGAAACGCAGGGCGCCATGGGGATCGAGAATGAGTTGTCAGATGCCGACATCGCCGCGGCGCAGGCCGTCATCTTCGCCGCCGACATCGAGGTGGAGCGCCGCGAGCGCTTCGACCACGTGCGCGTACTCGAAGTGCCGCTGCAGGAAGCGATCAAGAATCCCAAGGGAGTTTTCGCCAAGCTGGGCGCCTGATTCTCCCGCATGCCTGTTGAATTCGAATTCGCCTGTCCGCTCGGCGCGGGGCTGCACGCCCGGCCCGCCAGTCTGCTGTCCGAGGCAGCGAACTCGCTGGCCTGCGAATGTGTGCTGACCAACCTGCGAACCGGAGCGACCGCGAATCTCAAGAGCACCCTTGCCATCATCGGCGCCGACGTGCGTTCCGGAGATGAGTGCCGAATTACCCTGAGCGGCGAAAGTGAGCAGCAGGCGCTCGCGACAATTCGCCGCTTGGTCGAGGACCGGCTTCCTTCTGTCGACGAGCCTCTGGCACAGCCGGCGGGCCCCAAGCAGACTGCGAAGCTTCCTCGCGCGCTGCAGGATTCCGGCTGTACCTACTTCGCGGGAACCCCAGTGAGCGCCGGGATTGGCAGTGGCAAAGCCGTACACGCCGGGACGATGGCGCTCCCGGCGCCGGTTTCGGATTCGCCGCCGTCCAGTCCCGCGAACGAGCGACAGCGCATGACGCAAGCCGTAGCGGCCGTCAGTGAACGCATCGGGAGGTTGCGGGTGCGCGCGAGATCGAAAACTGAGTCGGCGATCCTGAACGCACACCTTGCCATCCTGCGCGATGTCTCGTTGACCGGACAAATCGAGGAGTTCATCGACCAGGGCCAGCCCGCACCACAGGCGGTGGTAAAGGCTACCAACCATTTCCGCGACATTCTGCGCCGCTCCGATAGCGCGTACATTCGCGAGCGCGCGCTCGATTTGCAGGACATCCGCGCCCGGCTGCTGGAAGAACTCGGCGGCGTTACGAGGGAGAAAAAGCCCGTCACTTTAAGCGGGCCTTCCGTGCTTGTCGCCGAGAGCCTGACGCCACAGGAACTGCTGAATCTCAACCGCGAGCACGTCAGCGGCCTGATTCTCGAATACGCCGGCGCTACTTCCCACACCGTGATCCTGGCGCGCTCACTCGGCATTCCCACGCTGGCCGGGGTTGCCGGAGCGTCGGCTGAACTCGCGGATGGCGAATGCGTGATCGTGGATGCCACCCGCGGTTTCATAATCAAGAGCGATTCGCCCGCCGTCGAGCGCTTCTACGCGCGCGAATTCGACACCCAGCGCCGCCGCCAGGCCCGGCTCGGACAAGCCGCCAGCGCGCCGGCCAGGACCGTGGATGGCCGCCGGCTCGAAGTCGCCGCCAACGTCTCGTCGCCGGTTGAGATTCGCGCCGCGTTCGAATCCGGCGCCGACGGTGTGGGCGTCTTCCGCACCGAAATGCTGTTTGTGGACCGGGACACCGCTCCGACCGAGGAAGAACAGTTTGAAATCTACGCCGAAGCCGCCCGCGCCGCTGCGGGACGCCCGGTGATCATCCGTACGCTCGACATCGGCGGCGACAAGCGCGTGCCGCATCTCAACCTGCCGCAAGAGCCCAATCCTTTTCTCGGCTACCGCGGCGCCCGCATTTACCCGGAGCATGTCGAGATGTTCCGCTCGCAGGTGCGTGCGATTCTCCGTGCCTCCGCCTTCGGCCGCGTGCAGATCATGCTGCCCATGATTTCGTCCGCCGATGAAGTTCGTTGGGCGCGAGAACAGGTCGCATACGTAAAACAAGCGCTACCAGCGGCGGGAACTTCCATTGCGGACGTGCCGCTCGGCATCATGATCGAAGTGCCGTCCGTTGCCTATGCGCTCGCCGAGATGAGCGGCGTGGCCGACTTTTTCAGTATCGGCACCAACGACCTCAGCCAGTACTTCTTCGCCGCCGACCGCGGCAACGCGCGCGTCTGGCCGCTGGCAAATTCAATGCAGCCGGCGTTCCTGCGCTTCCTGAAACAGATCGTTGACGAAGCGCGAGCGCGAAAAAAGTGGATCGGCATCTGCGGCGAGATGGGTGGCGAACTGAAGTTGTTGCCACTGATGCTCGGCCTGGGGTTCGACGAGATCAGCGCCGCTGTTCCCAACATCCCCGCGTTAAAGCATGGCGTATCGCGCCTTCGCCAGGCCGATTGCGAAAAACTGCTGGCGGACGCGATGGCGTGTCACTCCGCCGATGAAGTCGGCGCGCTGCTGGAACGCGCTCCATCCGCCGCCGAACCACTTCCGCTGCTCGCTCGCGAGATGGTCATCATCCAAAGCGACAGCAACAATAAAGAAGAGGCGATCCGGGAATTGGTGGACACCCTCTACGTCGCCGGACGCACCGACGATCGCCAACAACTCGAAGACGCCGTTTGGGCGCGCGAAGAGGTTTATTCCACCGCTCTCGGTTTTGGCTTCGCCGTCCCGCACTGCAAGAGCGACGCGGTGCGCGCCGACTCCATCGCCGTCGTGAAACTCGCGCGTCCGATTGCATGGGGAGCGGAGGAAAGTGGCGGCGTGGACTTCGCCATCCTGCTGGCGATGCGGGAATCCGCCAGGGACAACGCGCACATGCAGGTGTTTTCGCGCCTGGC
>DAISJI010000222.1:3048-4245 GCA_036821585.1 Terriglobales bacterium | reverse complement strand
AACATCTCCGGTTTGAAGCCCATCGCCTGGTAGATGATGCCGGAGTAGAAGTCCACGTTGGGATAGAGCTTGCGCTTGATGAAATACTCGTCCTCGAGCGCGATCTTCTCCAGTTCGATGGCGATGTCGAGCTTGGGATTGCGGCCGGTAACCTTGAACACTTCTTCCGCAGTCCGCTTGATGATGCGCGCGCGCGGGTCGTAGTTCTTGTACACGCGGTGGCCGAAGCCCATCAGCTTGCAACGGCCTTCCTTCACCTGCTTGATGTAGTCGGGAATGTGCTCCCTGGAGCCGATTTGCGCCAGCATGGTCAGCACTTCCTCGTTGGCGCCGCCGTGCAGCGGGCCGGAGAGCGCCGCGCACGCCGCGGCGGTCGAAGCGTAGGGATCGGCCTGGGCGCTGCCGACGTTGCGCATGGTGGTGGTGCTGGCGTTCTGCTCGTGGTCGGCGTGCAGGATGAAGAGCACGTCGAGGGCGCGGGCGAGCACGGGATTGGAGCTGTACCTGGGCTCGGTCCGCTTCCACAGCATGTGCATGAAGTTTTCGGTATAGCTGAGGTCGTTGTCCGGATAGGCGTAGGGCAGGCCCTGGCTGTGGCGATAGGCGTAGGCGGCGATGGTCGGCATCTTGGCCAGCAGGCGGACCACCTGGAGCATGCGCGAATCGGCGTCCTTGATGTTCTTCGCGTCGGGATAGAAGGTGGAGAGCGCGGCGACGGTGCTGGTGAGCATGCCCATCGGGTGCGCGTCGTAATGGAAGCCCTCCATGATCTTCTTCACATTCTCGTGGACGAGGCGATGATGGTTCACCTGCGCCACCCAGTCGCGCAATTCGGTTTCGTTGGGCAGCTCGCCGTTGATAAGCAGGTAGGCGACTTCGAGAAAGGTGCAGTTTTCGGCAAGCTCCTCGATCGGGTAACCGCGGTAACGGAGGATGCCGCGCTCGCCGTCCAGGAAGCTGACCTTGCTCTGGCCGCAGGCGGTATTCATGTAGGCCGGGTCGTAGGACATCATGCCGAATTCGTCGGGCTTGACCTTGATCTGGCGCAGGTCCATGGCGCGGAGATTGCCGTCGGTGATGGGCAATGTGTACTCCTTGCCGGTGCGGTTGTCTTTCACGCTGAGGGTGTCGCTCATGAGGCGCTCCTTGGGCGCAGAAAATTAGTGCGGGACTCTGAATTCTGCGGGTAATCCGCAC
>DAISJI010000222.1:0-2948 GCA_036821585.1 Terriglobales bacterium | reverse complement strand
GCGCGGGCGCGTTCTTCGGAGGACATTTCGCCCCAGAGCATGTTCAGGTTGTGCGCCAGGTAGGTGTTGCCTCGGTCCAGCGCGAGGGCGCGGCTGAACCACTGGTAGGCCTGGGCGCGATCCAGAGGCACGCACTGGCCGGTAGCGTATAGGGAGCCGAGGTCCGACAGGGCGCGCGGATTGTTCTGCTTGGCGGCGGCGTTGAAGTTGACCACCGCCTGGGAGCAATTCCGGGGCGTGTCGCGTCCGTAGAGATAGCGCTCTCCGGAGTCTACAAGCTCAGCGCCGGCGGGTTGCGCCGCAGGGCGCGCCGCGGGCTTCTCGTCCTCTTTCGGCGCGGCTTCTTTGGGCTCTGCTTTTACCGGCTTTGGTTGATCGGGGGTGGTGGCGTTGTCCTTTTGCGGCAGGCCGTTGGGATTGGCCGGCGGGCCGGGCTGCGGCGCGGCGTTGTCGCTGGAGGCGGTGGCGCTGCCGGGTTCGGTCGGAGTTGCGGACGGCGTCGGACGTTCCTGCTGCGAGTGGGTGCTCGCGGGGTTCACGACGAAGTCGCGAATGGACTGCCACTTCCAGTAAACGACGATGGCAAGAATCACCAGGATCAGCAGCAAGACAAGGGACCGAGCGTGCGACGTGGGCGGCTCGTCTTCATCGAGGTACGAATCCGATGACGAACTGCCGCTGCCACTGTCGAGTCCGAGGAATGAGGGGCCGCTGATGGTGATCGGCTCCTCCAGCGGCGTGCCCGACTCCATGCGCGAGGAATCGAAATCGGCGGCGGCGGCGGGCAGTGCGGATTCCAGACCGGTCGATTCCACGGGTTCGCGATGGCGCAGGCTGGCGGCGACAGCTTCCGGCTCGTGCTCGGCGACGCGCTCCCGGCGCTCTTCGGCAGCCGCAGTGACAATGTCCTCGGTGCGCATTTCGGCAGTGGTGCGGCGTTTTTCGAGCGACGGGTCCGGAGCACGGTCGGGCAAGCGTTCGCCGCACCTTCCGCAGAATTTATTGCCAGCCGGGTTTTGATGACCACAGTCGGGACAGTACACGGTGACTCCTAAACAAGAGGTCCGTCGACTCTGCGCGACCACCCGCAAACCAAAACCGGGCCTGCTGGTTATTTATCGCGTCCTCGCTTGGGATGATAACTTCACAGAGAGCGAGTAGTCACGAAGCGCACATTGATAGGATTGCGCTGTGCAACTGCCGGGTTGCGTGGGCTCAGCCACCCATCGTATGCCAAGGCGGCGCGCAACCTGGGCCCGGCGGGCGAGCTAAGTTGATGAAACAGGCGCAATTATGGGCTTTCCATAGCTTTACAGTTCCGCCGCGCGCATGTTACTCTCGATGCACGTAGAAGGACATTGAGAGAATAGGAGTGCATCACCTTCAGTGTTAGCTAGAGAGCAAAAGCAAACCGTCATCGATAGATACCGCACGCACGACAGCGACACCGGCAGTCCCGAGGTGCAAATCGCGATACTGAGTGAGCGGATCGGAGAGCTGACGGAGCACTTCCAGACGCACAAGAAGGACCACGCCTCCCGGCGAGGACTTTTGATGATGGTCAGCAAGCGGCGTCGTTTGCTGAACTATTTGAAAACCTACGATTCCGAGCGCTACAAAGACGTTATTTCGAAACTCGGCATCCGCAAGTAAGCGGAGCGATCACCTCGAAACGGGACTGTCCATGCCTCGGTCGTATTGTGCGAACCGGCCTTTGTGCTTCCGCGCCACAATCAACGTTGGCGAATTCGCCGGCGTGTAGGCGTTGGGGCACACGTGTATTTGCTCGACGGCAATCACTTCGTCCCGGGAACGTCCCGGTGCGCTCCGTGAAAGGTACAAATGAAACCTGAAGCGCAGAAAATCAGCGTAGAACTCACCGGCGGTAAAAACATTCAATTCGAAACCGGCAAACTGGCCAAGCAGGCGCACGGATCGTGCGTCGTCCGCATGGCCGACAACGTCATCCTGGGCACGGCGACCGCAAACCAGGAGCCGCGCGAGGGCATCGATTTCTTCCCCCTCACGGTGGATTACCGCGAGTACACCTATGCCGGCGGACGCATCCCCGGCGGCTTCATCAAGCGCGAAGGGCGTCCCAGCGAGCGCGAAATTCTGACCTCGCGGCAGATTGACCGTCCCATCCGTCCGATGTTCCAGGAAGGCTTCCGCAGCGAGACGCAGGTGATCGCGTTCTGCCTGTCGGCGGACACGGACAACGATCCCGACGTCGCCGCCATCAACGCCGCCTCGTGCGCGCTGACCCTGTCCGACATTCCCTTCCTGGGCCCGGTGGGCGCGGTGCGCGTCGGTCTGAAAGACGGGCAGTTCATCGTCAATCCGACTTACAGCGATATGCGCGACGGCCTGTTGCGGCTGATGGTGGTGGGAACCAAGGACGGCATCGTGATGATCGAGGCCGGGGCCAGCGAAGTGGGCGAAGACATCATCGTGGACGCCATCGAGTTCGCGCACGGCGAGATCAAGAAGATCTGCGCCGGCATCAGCGAGCTGGTTGCGAAGTGCGGCAAACCGAAGCGCAAGGTGGAAGCGCCCGTGCTTGACCAGGCGTACCTCGACGAGCTGCGCAAGAAAATCGGCGACCGCTTGAAAGACGCAATGAACGCCGAGAAGTATCCGAAGGCGGAAAGCTACGCCAAGGTGAAGGCGCTTAAGAAAGAGCTCAAAGACGCCATTCCGGAAGAGCAGGAAGCCGAGCGCAAGAAGCTCATCGCCTACTACGAAAAGATCAGGGAGCATATCTTCCGCGAGCAGATGATCAAGGAGAAGCGGCGTCCGGACGGCCGCGCCTTCGACCAGGTGCGCGAAATCTGGATCGAAACCGGAATCCTGCCGCGTACGCACGGGTCGGCAATCTTTACCCGCGGCGAGACCCAGGCGCTGGTCACCACCACGCTGGGCACCGGCGAAGACATGCAGCGGCTGGA
>DAISJI010000221.1:0-4284 GCA_036821585.1 Terriglobales bacterium | reverse complement strand
TTACACCTTGCTCCACAGCTCGCTGCGCGGGTCTTCCGGATTCAGCTTTGCCAGTTCGCGCAGCAGCTCTTTCGTCTTCTCGTCGTGTGGCACAGCGACCGCAATTTTCACTTCGACAATTTCATCGCCACGCTTGCCGTCCTTGGTTGCCGACGGCACGCCCTTTTCCCGCAGACGCAGCTTCTGTCCCGACTGCGTGCCCGGCGGAATGCGGAGCAGGGCGCGGCCGTCGATGGTGGGGACTTCGATCTTGGCGCCGAGTGCGGCCTCGGTGACGGTGATGGGCACGGTGACGTGTATGTCGTCGCCCTCACGATGGAAGACCGGGTGGTCGCCCGTGCGCACGATGATGTAAAGATCGCCCGGCGGCCCGCCCATCGCGCCCGCGTTTCCCTTGCCGGCGAGGCGCAGCCGCTGGCCGTTGCGCGTACCGGGCTTAATCTGCACCTTCAGAGGCTCGGTGCGCTGCACCATGCCCTGTCCGTGGCAGGCGGGGCAGACGGTGCGGTTCTTGCCGCTCCCACCGCAGCGGGGGCAGGCGGTGTTGAACTTCATGCGTCCTGCCGCCTGCGAGATCTGGCCCTTGCCGTGACATTGGGGACAGACGCCGGGCGCTTCGTGATGGCCGTGTCCGGCGCAATGCGTGCAGGTCTCAGTGCGTGCAATGCTCAGGCGCAACTCAGCCCCCTGGATGGCCTGCCAAAAACCGATATGAGCATGGTGCTCGAGGTCCGCCCCGGGTTGCGGCTGCGGCGCCACGCCCGGCTCCGCACCACCGCCGCCGAAGCGCGAGAACATGTTTGAAAAAATGTCGGAGAATCCGCCGCTACCGCCACCGCCGCCGCGCTGCGCTTCGTTGGACCAGTCGAATCCGTTGAAGTCGAACGGCACTTCCTGGGCGCCGCCGTGCCCGCCGCGGGAACCGCTAAAGCTCGAGGGATCGTATCCGCCGCCGCTTCCGCCGCGCGCGTACGCCTCGGCCGCCGCGGGATCGATATTTTCGCTAAAGTAGCCGAGCTGGTCGTAAATCTTGCGCTTCTTGGGATCGCTGAGAACGTCGTTGGCCTCGGACATGACCTTGAATTTCTCTTCGGCAGTCTTGTCTCCGGGATTGACGTCGGGGTGGTACTTGCGGGCGAGCTTGCGGAATGCCTTGCGGATGTCCTCGGAGGAGGCGGACTTCTTCACCCCAAGCAGATCGTAAAAATTCTTTTTGGTGGTCGCTGGCATTCCTCAGTCATTATGCAGTTGCAGGTTGCAAGTTGTAAGTCGTTAGTTCGCGTCGTCCGAATCCAGGAAATCGAGATCGACCTCCTGCGGCATGAGCAAGGGAGCACCATCGTCGTGCACGCGCACGGCGAGCATGCCATCGCGCGTGGGCTCGTACACGAACCAGCGTCCCTGGCGCGGGTCGAAATTCAAGAAATACATCTGTCCGTTGACTTCGAATTGCACTGAGGCCCCTCTTCCACCCGCAGAAAATGCAGGTTCCTCGACTCGGATGCGGCAACCCGCGCGGCCAAGTTCGGGCCGCGCTGGCTATTTGCCGCATCCTCGCTCGGAATGACAATTACAAGAAGTTCCGTTACTTCTTGTCTTCGACGTCGACGTATTCGGCGTCGATGACACCCTCGTCTTTCTTCTTTTCCGAGGCGGCGCCGTTGGCTCCCGGAGGCGGACCAGCCTGCGGATCCGCGCCCGGAGCGCCCTGCGGCTGCGCCTGGCGGTACATGGCTTCGGCCAGCTTGTGCGAGGCCTGGGTAAGACGCTCGCGGGCCGAATTCATGGCCGCCGCGTCACCGCCCTCCAGCGCCTTCTTGGCGTCGGCGAGAGCGTTCTCGACGTCGCCGCGCTCGCTGCCGGAGATCTTGTCGCCGTTCTCCCGCAGCATCTTCTCGATGTTGTAAACCATCGAGTCGAGCTGGTTGCGGGCCTCGATCTGGTCGCGCCTGGCCTTGTCCTCGGTGGAGTGCGCTTCGGCGTCCTTCGCCATCTGCTCGACTTCTTCCTTCGACAAGCCCGAAGACGACGTGATCGTGATCTTCTGGTCCTTGCCGGTCGCGTTGTCCTTCGCCGTGACGTTGAGGATGCCGTTGGCGTCAATGTCGAAGGTGACCTCGATCTGCGGTATGCCGCGCGGGGCCGGCGGAAGCCCGGTCAGGTGGAACTTGCCGAGGGTGCGGTTCTGCGCCGCCATCGGACGTTCGCCCTGCAGCACGTGCACCTCGACCGACGTCTGGCTGTCGGCCGCGGTGGAAAAGGTCTCCGTCTTGCGCGTCGGGATCGTCGTGTTGCGCGGGATCATCGGCGTCGCCACGCCGCCCAGCGTTTCGATCGCGAGCGTCAGCGGGGTGACGTCGAGCAGCAGCAGGTCCTTCACCTCGCCGCCCAGCACGCCGCCCTGGAGGGCCGCGCCGATGGCGACCACTTCGTCCGGGTTGACGCCCTTGTGCGGCTCTTTGCCGAACAGCTCTTTCACCAGCGCCTGGATACGCGGCATGCGCGTCTGGCCGCCGACGAGCACGACTTCATCAATCTTGTCGGCGGTGACGCCGGCATCCTTGAGCGCGGCGCGGCAAGGGCCGACCGAACGCTGAATGATGTCTTCCACCATCGCTTCCAGCTTGGCGCGCGTCAGGCGCTCGACCAGGTGCTTGGGGCCGCTGGCATCGGCGGTGATGAAGGGAAGGTTGATCTCGGTCTCCATGGTGGTGGAGAGTTCGATCTTGGCGCGCTCGGCGCCGTCGCGCAGGCGCTGCAGGGCCATCTCGTTGCCCTTGGCGCGCAGGTCGAGGCCTTCCTTCTTCTTGAATTCATCGATCAGCCAATCGACGATGCGTTGGTCGATGTTGTCGCCGCCCAGGTGCGTGTCGCCATTGGTGGACTTCACCTCGACGACGCCTTCGCCGACTTCCAGGATGGAAATGTCGAAGGTGCCCCCACCGAAGTCGTACACGGCGATGGTCTCGTCCTTCTTTTTGTCCAGACCGTAGGCCAGTGCCGCGGCCGTGGGCTCGTTGATGATGCGCTTGACCTCGAGTCCGGCGATGCGGCCGGCGTCCTTGGTGGCCTGGCGCTGTGCGTCATTAAAATAGGCAGGAACGGTGATGACTGCGTCGGTGACCTTTTCGCCCAGATAGTCTTCCGCCGACTTCTTCAGCTTCTGCAGGATCATTGCCGCGATTTCGGGCGGCGTGTATTCCTTGCCCTGCGCGAGAATGGCAACGTGGTCCCCCTGGCGCTGCACCTTATAGGGCACCATTTTCATTTCTTCGTTGACTTCGTCGAAGCGACGCCCCATGAAGCGCTTAATCGAGTAAACCGTGTTTTCCGGATTGGTGATCGCCTGGCGCTTGGCGACCTGCCCGACGAGACGCTCGCCGGTCTTGGTGAACGCGACCACCGAGGGGGTGGTGCGTCCGCCCTCTTCGTTGGGGATGACCTTGGGTTCCCCACCTTCCATCACTGCGACCACGGAGTTGGTCGTACCGAGGTCAATACCGATAATCTTTGCCATTGGACGTGTCTCCTTACTACTTGGAACTTCCTAAACTACTGATTCAGTGAGCTTTGAGCGTCTACTGACAATTTAGCTCAGGAACATAATAAAACCTGAGTCAATTACTGTCAATGCGTTAGATGTGCGTCAGAAGAGGATGGTTGCAGAAAGCGCGCGGCTGGCTCATGGCACATAGTTCATGGCGTACGACCTCGAAACTCGGCCGCTGAAGTTCAGCATACCAACTGCTCTAAGAGTATGCCGGGAGCCTTGCGCCATGTGCCATGAGCCCAAAACGGGTGCGCGGCGTTCAAGAATTCACTCCCCGGAAGTGGGCATGACGTACTACACTGCCGCCGACATAAGGGGGCGGGCATGACAAGATCAGCGGAAGCGACCTTCTGGCAGGCAGTTGGTGCGGTAATCGGAATCGCAGGTGGGAGCGATCTGGGCTACGCGTTGGGAAAGTACGGTCTAGCCTCGATCGAACCGAAGGCGCTAATGCTGGGAATCGCCGGATCGTTTTTGCTGCTGACAGGCGGGGCCTGCTACATCGCGGGGCGCGCGCTGCATGTCGAGGAGTCGGTGCTCGGGTCGCGAGAAGCCACGCTGTGGAAGTTGCTGGCGACAGTCTGCCTGGTGGCGGGCGGCGTGGTGGTGGTGGTGGCGTGGCGACAGAGCAACACCCTGATGCTGGACCGGCTAACGATGGGATTGGCAGGTGCGTTCTCGATGATGTTTGGCGTGCTGTGTCTCGTCGGTGAACGGGTGATGAGCCGCATGCA
>DAISJI010000220.1:0-4312 GCA_036821585.1 Terriglobales bacterium | reverse complement strand
AGACGGCCTTGGGACGGAAGTAATACTCGTCGTAAAACGCGTGGACCGAATCCATGACTTCATCGGCGGGCAGGCCGGGGTACTCGATGTGGGCAAGCTGCTGGCCGCTGTCGTCCACCATCTTGTGCTTGTTCAGGAAGCCATTCTTGACGACAAAATCATAGAGTTCGGTACCGGGATAGGCATGCGCCATGGAGACCTGAATGGTCTCGACGTCCATTTCCTTGGCGAAGTCGATGGTGCGACGGATGGTTTCGCGCGTTTCACCCGGCAGACCAAGGATAAAGTCACCGTGGACTTTCAGGCCGAGCTTGTGGCAATCCTTGGTGAACTGGCGGGCACGCTCGAGGGTGGCGCCCTTCTTGATGTTCTTCAGGATCTGCGCGTCACCGGATTCGTAGCCGACGATGAGCAGGCGGCAGCCGGCTTCTTTCATCGCCTTGAGCGTTTCGTAGTCGGTGGTGACACGCGAGGTGCAGGACCAGGTCAGCTTAAGCGGCTTGAGCTTCTCGCACAGCTCGATGGTGCGCGCCTTCTGGATGTTGAAGGTGTCGTCGTCGAAAAAGAATTCCTTCACCCATGGCCAGTGTTCTTTGGCCTTAACCATTTCGCGGGCGACGGAGTCGGCAGACCGCTTGCGCCAGGGATGTCCACTGAGCGTCTGCGGCCAGAGGCAGAAGGTGCATTGCGCCGGGCAGCCGCGCGTGGTGTAAAGAGAAACGAACGGGTAGAGCAGGAACGGGACGTTGTAGCGGCGGACGTCGAGGTCGCGCTTGTAAACGTCGGTGACGTCGGGCAGGGCGTCAAGATCGGTGATCTGCGGGCCGTCGGGATTGTGAACGATGCGGCCGTGAGCGTCGCGCCAGGTAACGCTGGGAATTTCCGACAGCGGCTTGCCGTTGGCGAAGTCCACGGTGGCGAAATCGAATTCGCGGCGGACGACGAAGTCAATCGCCGGACACTCCTCGAGCGAGCGGTCGGGCAGAACGGAAACGTGAGGGCCGACGAAACAGATCTTGATAGCGGGATTGACTTCCTTGATTTTCGTGGCGAGGCGGATGTCGCCGGGGAAGCCGGGGGTGCTGGTAAAGAGCACCAGGAATTCGTAATCGCATGCGATCTTGATGGTCTCTTCGCCCGAGACATGGTGCGGCGAAGCATCGAGCAGGCGCGAACCCTCGAGCATGCCGGCCGGGTAGGCCAGCCAGACCGGGTACCAATAGGACTCGATTTCGCGGACAGCGGGCCAGCGAGAACCGGCGCCACCGTCGAAGTTCTCGAACGAGGGAGGGTTGAGGAAAAGCGTTTTCAGCGGCATGCGGTTAATAGTAGCTATCGTAACACCCCTTCACACAATGTCCGCGGCACCGGCAGGCACGCGGTCACGCCGAAGTCCATTTACCCTGCAATAGGCCGTAGAAGACAGAATCGAGCCAAGTTATCAGAAAACTGCTGGAAGCCAAATTGTCCCGGGCTGGATGGTAACTTAGACGCGCCAGACGGGGAAATAACTCTTTAAATTCGCGTAGCCGTTCTTGATACCTAGTATCAGCAAGATAAACACCGACCGGGCTACGGAGTTGCTCCTCCCGTAGCCCAGGATTCCAGCCTTCCTGACGCTCGCAGTAATTGCAGCTTGGCTTTTTGAAGCTCGAAAGACGTGTCGAGATAGACGGAGTACTTATCGTTGGTCTGGATGCGGGCCGCCTGGACGTCGCGGGGGCCGGGAGCGGGAGCGCCCTGCCCGGCAGGAGCACCCGGAGCGGCTGCCTGGACGCGAGTCTCAAGGGCGCCGGACTCAGCTTGGGTGAGTTCGTAATCCAATTTGGCAACCTCGTCGGCGGCAGCGAGCTGCTGGACAGCCCGTGCCAGGCGGAGGGTTTCGGTCGAAACCTGGTTCTTCGTGACTTCGGCCAGGCGGCGGGCACGGAGTGCATCGGCGTCAGCCTGCTCGGCGCGGGCGCGTTGCGGGAAATTCAGGAACGGAAAGCGGATGGCGACGCCGACGGTGGCATTGTTGTGCTGGAAGCGGTTGAAGTACTTGTCGAAATTGTTGTAGCGAGTGAAATAGCCATAATCACCGACCAGATCAAAGGCGGGAAGCAGGGCGCGGTGCTCGCCCTTGGCGCGAAATTCCTGCGCCGAAGCTTGCAGATCGGCCGCCTTCACGACGGGATGGGTCTTGACGACATCGTCGATCAGATTCTGCTCGCGGCTCACGTCGGGGACGCTGGGGATCGATTCGGTGACGGTCTCAATAGACGCGGCAGGTAACCCCGTGAGCTGCGCAAGGCGGTCGCGCAGGACGTCGGTGGCGCCGGCGGTATCGGCGGCACGCATGCGTACGCGGGCGGCGTCGAGCCTGGCCCGGGTGAGATCGATTTCGCTATCAATGCCCTCGCGAACGCGGTCGGAGACGATCTGGACGAGACGCTCGGCTTCCTGCTGCTGGGTGCGAAGCAGATGGGAGCGGCTGGAAATCGTGTCGAGCTGAATGTAAGTGAGTGCGGCTTCCAGCAGGGTGGCGGCGCGGTGGTCCTCGGTGGTGGAAGCGCTGGCCATCCATGCCTGCCTGGCGGAGCGAATAAATTCGTTCTGCGCCGGGTTATACAGGAAAGACTGGTAATTCACCTGGAATACGGACGGCGCGGCGCCTTCGATGCTCATCGGATAACCGAAGCTTTTGCCGAGGCCGGAGCCGACGACAAGCTGCGGCAGGAACATGCTCCTGGCTTCCTGGTAGGCGGCGTGGGCGCGCTGCTGGTCGGCGGCGGCCGTCGACGCCGAAGCACGCTGGAGAGCGAGTTCCATGGCGCGCTTGAAAGTCAACTGCTGCGCGGGCGCGGAGACGGCGAGAACCGTGAACGCGAGGGCGAACGAGACAGGCCTCAAAAAGGCTTTCATCACATCACCTTGAAGTGCATCGGAAGTGAACGGGCGAGTATAACAACCCAGGCGCCGGTCATCAGTCGCCAGTTGGCAGCTGAAAATCTGGCGATCGGGACATCTTGAAATCTGGAGATCTGGAGATCGCGGCGACGAAGCATACCGCTGTTATCCTAGGAGTGCCCTAGAAACAGGCAACTGACAACTGGCAACTGGGAACTGGCAACTAGATCATGATACGAGGCGAGACATTTCAGACAGCGGTGGAAGCGCTGCGGTCGAACAAGTTCAAGGCGTTCCTCACCATGCTGGGCGTGGTGATCGGAAGCGCCTGCCTGGTGCTGGTGGTAACCGTCGGACTGACCGGGAAGCGGTACATCCTGCTGCAAATCGAGGGCGTCGGCGCGAACCTGGTTTACGGATGGCACGTGGCCAGCGGGCCGGCGGAGGCGCGGCCGATCGCCGATGAAGTCTCGCTCGCCGACCTGGCGGCGGTCCGGGTGTCGCCAGTGGTGGCGCACGCGGCCGGCGAATTCGACACCCAAATGTCGATCACGACGAATGGCAAGGAGCGCACCATCCAGGTGGTCGGGGTCACGGATGATTTCAACCAGGTGCGCAATCTCGACGTCGTCAAGGGCCGATTCCTCGACAATATCGACATCGAAACCTCGGCGCGCGCGGCCGTTATCACCGAAGGGCTGGCCAAGCTGCTGCCCTACGACAAACCCGTAGGGCAGACAGTCAAGGTCGGTGGAATCGAGTTGACGATTGTCGGGATATTCAAGGAACGGGTGGCGACATTTGGGCAATCGGAGATCACCGACGAGACCGTCGTGGTGCCGATTTCGCTGATGCGGAACTACGTGCCCGAGCCGTTCCTGAAGACGATTTATGCGCAAGCAAGCAATCCGGACGAGGTGCCCAGGGTGACGCGCGAGATCCAGGACGTGCTGGCAAGCCGGCACCGGCCGGGCACGGCGTACAACGTGCAAAACCTCTCGTCACTGCTAGCGGCGGCCCACAGCATCTCGAACGCGCTCACGGTGGTGCTGCTGATCATTGCGTCGGTCACGCTTATCATCAGCGGCATCGGCATCATGAACATCATGCTGGTGACGGTCACCGAGCGCACGCGGGAGATTGGCGTGCGTATGGCCATCGGCGCGCGGCGGCAGGAAATCGAGTGGCAGTTCCTGATTGAAGCGTTCATTATCAGCGGGCTTGGCGCCGTGACCGGGGTGATCATCGCGGTGGCAATTCCCGTTGCTCTGCAACTTTTTATCCTCGACGCTGTTTATCTACCTATCTCGTGGCTGTCGGTCGTTGTGTCACTCACGGTGTCGTGCAGTGTGGGAATCCTGTTTGGCTTCCTGCCCGCCCGGCGTGCCGCGCGGCTGATGCCGACCGAAGCGCTGCACTACGA
>DAISJI010000219.1:1290-4312 GCA_036821585.1 Terriglobales bacterium | reverse complement strand
TCGCCGACGTCGGCCGTGGCCGGCGGGTGCAGCAGCATGCCCTCGACGGTTGGGTTCAGCACGCGCACGAACGTGCCTTTCTCGGATTTGCCGGTGACGATGGCGTCGTACGCCTGACCGATGTGGTTGCGCATTGCGACCGCCGCGATGCTCTTCTCCATCTGGCGCTCGACCTTGCGCGCGGCACTCCCTTTGTCGGTGCAGTTCTTGGCGATCGCCTCGAGTTCGTCGTCGCGATACGGATTCGCGCCACCGGCGATGAGGGCCTTGAGCAGACGCTGGGTCACGACGTCGGCGAAGCGGCGGTTGGGCGCGGTGGAGTGTGTGTAATCCTGGACGGCCAGGCCGAAGTGTCCCTGCTCGGGGTCGCCCGGCTTCTGCACGACGTATTCGCCCGGGCCCATGAGCTTGATGACCGCCAGCGAGACGTCGGGAAAATGATCGGGATCGGCGGCCTTGCGGTGGGTCAGAAAATCGTTGAGCGCCTTGGAGTCGGGATCGGCCGGCAGACGCTCGCCGTATTGCGCGGCCAGCTCGACAATACGCGGCCAGCGCTCCGGGGTCTTGACCACGCGCCGGATGCAGGCCACACCCTTGTCGCGCAAGGTGCGCGCGACGGCTTCATTGGCCGCGACCATCAGCTCCTCAATCAGGCCGCTGGCGCGGTTTTTGGCGGCGGTCTGGATATCGGTAATCTCGCCGCCGACGAGCACCGGGCGGGTCTCGGTATTGTCGATATTGAGCGCGCCGTGGGCGAAGCGGTTCTTGCTGAGCGCGGCGGCGACGGCGTCCTGAAGCTTCAACTGCGCCTGCAACTCGGCGCTGCCCGCCACCTTGGGCGTGGGCGGCGCCGCGGCATCGAGCCAGGGGCCGACCTCGGAATAGCGCAGTTGCGCCCGGTTCCGCAGCAGCGCGCGATAGACGGAGTAGGAATCAATGTCGCCGCCGGACGAAACCTGGAACTCGGTGACCACCGCGAGCCGCTCCTCGCCTTCGAGCAGCGAGGTGATTCCGGTGGAAAGCTCGTTGGGCAGCATGGGGAAATTCACCACGCCCGCATAAACCGTCGTCGTTTCGGATTGCGCGTGCAGGTCGATGGGCGAAGCTTTGGGAGCAACGGAATCGACGTCGGCAATACCAATCAGGACGCGGGTGCGGTCGCCGGGAAGGGCTTCGGCGTACTCGACCTGGTCGAGATCGCGCGAGTCGTCGTTGTCGATGGACGACCAATCGAGCGAACGCAGGTCGCGGATGCCGTCGGCGGCTGGGGCGCGCGCGGGAAGGGAAGAGACTTCGGCGCGCACGGCATCGGAAAAGTCGGGCTGGAATCCGTTGCGGACCATAACCTGGTGGGCGATGGCCTTGAGATCAGGGGACGAGTTGGACACGGAATCTCTCTCTCGGCAAGGTTGCCGGCGGACGTCCATTACTTAGACGCGTGTTTTGTCGGCGCCGCACGGATTATTTTGCGGCAAATGCGCGGGGGTTCTAAGACAAGGATTGCGGGGCTATAATGAAGGCGGAGCTGGTGATGTATGCTCGTCGCGAAAACTCGTCGCGTCCGCTGGCCGGGCTGAAAACGGTCCCGCACGATTCCCGCCCCAACCTCTTCGGCGGAGACTAGCTCCTCTTTCCCCGCGCTGATAATCCGGACATCTTTCCGGAGCGGATTTCATGCACGCGTATGCGTGTCAGCAAGGCGCCAGTAATCAGTAATAAGTAATGAGTACTGAGTTGCCTGGAGAAGAGAGTTGAACATGACCACCACTGCTACTCACATCGGACCGAAGATTATTACCGAGTTGCCGGGACTGAACGCGCGCCGCGTCCTGGAAGGCGACAAGACCTACATTTCTCCGTCCTACACCCGCTCCTACCCGCTGGTCGCCAAGCGCGGCCGCGGCGTGATGGTGGAGGACGTGGACGGCAACCAGTTTCTCGACTTCGCCGCCGGCATCGCGGTTTGCTCCACCGGACACTGCCATCCCAAAGTGGTGGCGGCGATCCAAAAGCAGGCTGCCGAGCTGATCCACATGTCGGGCACCGACTTCTATTACGAGAACATGATCACCTTCGCGGAGCGGCTGACCAAGATCGCGCCCATGAAGGGTCCGCACCGCTTCTACTTTGGCAACTCGGGCGCAGAGGCGGTCGAAGCCGCGCTGAAGCTGGCGCGCTATCACACCCAGCGTCAGCACGTGATCGCGTTCTACGGCGCGTTCCACGGACGCACCATGGGAGCGCTGTCGCTGACCGCGTCCAAAGTCCAGCAGCGGCGCCGCTTCTTCCCGCTGGTGCCGGGCGTGACCCACGTGCCGTATCCGAACGTGTATCGCAGGCCGGAAGGCACGGACGCGAAGCAGTACGCGATCGACTGCGCGCGCTTCATCGAGGACAAAGTGTTCAAGACCACGGTCCCGCCCGAGGAGACGGCGGCGATCTTCGTCGAGCCGATCCAAGGCGAGGGCGGATACCTGGTCGCGCCCACGGAGTTCATGCAAGAGTTGCGGCGAATTTGCGACAAGTACGGCATCCTGCTGGTGTGCGACGAAGTGCAGGCCGGCTCGGGACGCACGGGCAAGTGGTGGTCGGTGCAGCACTCGGGCGTGGAGCCCGACATTATTACCGTCGCCAAGGGCATCGCCAGCGGCATGCCGCTGAGCGTGTGCATCAGCAAGGCCGAGATCATGGACTGGGTGCCGGGATCGCATGCGTCCACCTTCGGCGGCAACCCGGTGTGCATCGCGGCGGCGCTGGCCACCATGGACGTGCTCGAAGAGAGCGCGATCGACAACGCGGCCAAGGTCGGGAAACACATTCTGGACCGCGTCAGCGGCTGGGTGAAGAAGCACGAGATTGTCGGCGACGTGCGCGGGCGCGGGCTGATGATCGGCATTGAACTGGTGACGGACAAGAAGTCGAAGACGCCTGCCGGACCCGCGCGCGACAAAATCGTGGAGCTGGCGTTCGGCCACGGATGCCTGTTCCTGGGCGCAGGCGAGAACTCCATCCGCATCTGCCC
>DAISJI010000219.1:0-1190 GCA_036821585.1 Terriglobales bacterium | reverse complement strand
GCCGAAGCCGCGGTGGACGAGCGCAAGCGCCGCGAGCTGGCGGTGATGGCGCGGAATTTCATGCGCCGGCTGCGCCGGGAGAAGCCGCCGGAGTACCGGTTCGACGTGGTGAGCGTGTATCTTTCCACAGCGGGACCCGCGGAAATCACCCTATTTAAGAACGCCTTCGTCCTGCCGTAGAATAGAGCTTCCGCCACTGGGGAGACCGATTTGCCCGAATTACGCAAAGACCCCATCGTAGGACGATGGGTAATCATCTCGACCGACCGCGCCAAGCGTCCCACCGATTTTCTCCGCGAGCAGAACAAGATGAAGGGCGGCTTCTGCCCGTTCTGCTACGGCAATGAGAACAAGACGCCGCCGGAGATTCTGGCTTACCGTCCGAACCCGAACAGCGGCCCCACGCCGGCCAAGAATTCGCCCGGATGGACGGTGCGAGTGGTGCCGAACAAGTTTCCGGCGCTGGGCATCGAAGGCAATCTGAACCGCGCCGCCGAGGGCATGTTCGACCGCATGAACGGCATCGGGGCGCACGAGGTCATCATCGAGACGCCGGACCACAATCTCTCGCTGGCGACCATGCCGGACAAGCGCGTCGAGGACACGTTGTGGGCCTTCCGCGACCGCATTCTCGATTTGCGGCAGGACAAGCGCTTCAAGTACATCCTGATTTTCAAGAACCATGGCGAGGCGGCGGGCGCGTCGCTGGAGCACGCGCACTCGCAATTGATCGCGCTGCCCATCGTGCCCAAGCAGGTGGTCGAGGAACTGGAAGGCGCCAAGCAGTACTACATCTACAAAGAGCGGTGCGTCTTTTGCGACATCGTGCGCCAGGAACTGGAGGACGGGTCGCGGATCGTCGGCGAGAACGAGAATTTCGTGACCCTCGCGCCCTACGCGCCGCGCTTCCCATTCGAGACCTGGATCCTGCCCAAGCGGCACGAGTCGGCGTTTGAGAATTCGTCGTCGGGGATGTTCGAGGGCTTGGCGAAGTCGATCAAGAACCTGCTCGCGAAAGCCAACAACGTGCTCGACAATCCGGCGTACAACCTGGTGATCCACACCTCGCCGGTGCAGGACCCGACCAACGACTACTACCACTGGCACATCGAGTTCATGCCCAAGCTCACCAAGACCGCCGGATTCGAGTGGGGCACCGGGTTCTATATCAATCCAACGCCGCCGGAAGA
>DAISJI010000218.1:0-4319 GCA_036821585.1 Terriglobales bacterium | reverse complement strand
AGTTCGCCGCCGCGGACCGCTTCGAGTTTCATCGCCTCATCCAGTGCCACGATCGCACACTCGCACTGCTCGTCGCTGGGCGGCTGCGTGGTGATGTGTTGCAGCCAGAGTCCGGGCGTGGTCATCATGGCGAACAGCGAGCCGCGGTGCCTGGCGGCGAAGCGGATGATCTCGTACGACAACCCGGCAATCACCGGCAGCAGCGCGATGCGGATGGCAAAGCGGGTGGCAAACGTGTGCACCGGGACCGCGGTATAGACGACCATCGAGATCAGCATCACGGTCATCAGGAAGCTGGTGCCGCAGCGCGGATGCCAGGTGACGTAGCGCTGCACGGCCGCGGGTTTCATCTCGTCCTTGGCTTCGAAGGCGAACACGGTCTTGTGCTCGGCGCCGTGGTACTGGTAGACGCGGCGGATGTCCTTCCATAACGACGTTGCCCAGATAAACAGCAGGAAGAGCGCAATGCGGATGACGCCGTCCACCACGTTAAAGATAATCTGGTTGCCGAAGACCGGCGAAACGTGTTCCTTCAGTTGCGTGGTGGCCACCAGGGGCAGGAACTTGTACATGAAGATGAAGAAGCCGAGCGAGATGGCGATGTTCACGGCCGCCACCCAGCCGCTGATCTCCAACTTCTTGCCGTCTTTGTTGAGAGGAATTTCGTCGAGGGCGACGTTGGCGGAAAAACGCAGGGCGCGGAAGCCGAGTCCCATGGCCTGGCCGAGCGTCATGACGCCGCGGATCACGGGCCAGCCCATCCACTTGTGCTTGTCGGAAAGGCGTTCGAGCGGTTCGGCGTCGGTGACCATTTCGCCGGTGCTCTTGCGGACGCAAATCCCCCACGCGTGCGGCGAGCGCATCATCACGCCCTCCAGCACCGCCTGACCTCCGACGAGGGTCTCCTCGCCGCTTTCCAGCGCGGGCAGCAACTGCACCGCTACCAGAAAGCGAAACATTTTCCGCCAATTACGCATACCGGTTACTTGGATGATCCAGACCTTCGCTTAGTTTCGTGGGGGACCTTCTTATTGTATCCGGTTTCGGCGGAATCTGGCCGGAATTGACGCTCTGGCGGGGGTGGAGGCGTCCAAAATGGTGCGCTGCAAGCACTTGCCGCACGGGGGAAGCATTTGAGGGGACCTGCGAGAGGTCGCGCAAAAGACGAGTTCTCTCAAGGACGCGGAACGTTTTCGTAATGTCCGGCGTCTTTCTTTGCGGCGTCGTCCTTGTGCTTGCGGTGGAGTTTGCCGGCAATGTCAGGGCCGAATTCCTTGAGCAGGTTCCATCCGGCATCGCTGACGATCCCGAGGCCCGCGCGGACGAGGACGTCGCCGGCATCGCGCTGGTCGGCCGGGTAATACGCGTCGGACAGTCCGGCGGCCGCGAATCCACCGATTACTTCGGAAAAATTGAACTGGTGGCGGCCGCTGTCGTTGTGGGTAACAAAGACGCGTGTCAGCGCGTAGAAACTCCGGCGCATGACCGGACCTTCGCGCATCCGGAAGTAGCGCGAGTCCTGATGGAACAACGACGGGAACAGAAATGACTGGAAGAAGTCGCTCGATTCACCATCGGCGAACGCTGCGCCAAAGCGGCTGCCGTACGCGTCCCACCCCTGGCCGTAACCTCGGCGGCCCTGCGAAGCTTGCGAGATGCCCGCGTTGAACGCCGCCGCGACCGCGTTGAACGGCGAGTAGGAGTCGTGCAGGAACACGTGGAACTTCTCGGAGTTCGTCAGCGGGCAAATGGTTTCGGTTGAATCAACGGTTCCCGAGGGACGAACGCCGATCATGCGATTGGCGGTCTCGGTAATACCGCTCCTTACTTTATGGCTGGCGGGCTCAGTCGGCTTGAGCGGCAGGTCAACACACGGCTTCGTCTGCGGCCAGCATGCCGCCGCGCAACACAGCAGCATGAACGCCGCCCCAACCTGCTTCGCCAATTTCAATGCTTGTGTCCGCCGAATACTCTGCGAATCTCCGGGCCGAACTCCTTGAGCACGTTCCAGCCCGCGTCGGCGGCGATGTTGAGCGCGGCGGTTTCCATGGTGCGGCTGGCGGTGCGGTCAGACTCCGGGTAATAGAGATTGGAAAGCCCCGCCGAACCGACGTTGCCCAGGATCTCGGGCGCATTGAAGGTCGCGTGTCCCTTGTCGGTGCGGCCAACGATCACGCGCGAGATGGCGTAGCCCAGGCGCGATCCGGTTGTGCCGGTACCTTTACGGAAGTAGCGCGGGTCCATGCGCAGCATCGAGGAAAGGACGAAAGTCTTGAAGAAGTCGCTGCTCTCGCGATCAGCGAGGGCGGCGCCGAAGCGCGAACCGTACGCCTCCCATCCCTGGCCAAATCCCTGGGTGCGGTCCTGCGTCGCCTGCCAGATGCCCGCGGTGCCCGCAGCCGCTACAAAGTTGAAGGGTGAAACGGAGGTCCGCAGAAAGAGAGTGCCCTTTTCCGCGACCGTCATCGGACAGACGTTTTCGGCCATCTCGACCGTGCCGCGGGTGTTTATCATGCCTTTGCTATTGACTGCGGGTTTGCAGTCGGCCGCCATGGGCAGAGCGGCCGCAACAACGGCCAGGAAAAGCGTGCAGATTTTCATCCCATACCTCGTGCGGTGTCCGTTGCAGAATAGCAGTAAAACCGGCGTTTGACGATGAATTGATGGAACGGACTGGGCCTTCGAGATGGGATGTGGCGAAGGTCACGGGCGATGTGAAGTATCTGCGCCCATGCCCTCGAAGCTGGTAAGCGGCGCCGCGGTTATTTGCCGGCGGCTCAGACGGGCCGCAACTTCCCGTTTTCGAGGATGAACAAATCGCCGCGCCACGACACGGTGTGACCGGCATAGCTGGCGATCCATACCAGGAGCGCGGCAAAATCGCGCAGCGGCAGCAGATACGAATAGCGCAGGACTTGCGGGTCGCGCATCACCGTACTTCCCACCACCACGGCCATGGCGATTCTCAGCGCCAGCGCCAGCGCCAGCAATCCCAACGACCACGCCTGTCCCCACGCCAGCAGGGCCGCCAGCGTTGCCCATGGAACGCCAAAGGTCAGTACCACGCCGGTGTAGCCCCAGCGCCGGGAGTCGCGCGTGCTGCGTGCCCAGCGCAACTGGTGTTGCAGGAAGCTGCGCAGCGAGTAATCCGGCAGGTGGTGGTCCACGACGACATCCGACAGACGCACTTCGAAACCGGCGCCGGCAATGCGCGCGCCCAGCTCAAAATCGTCGGCGAGATAGTCCACCAGCGGCTCGAATCCGCCGATGGCTTCGAGCGCGCGCCGCGGAAACGCCAACGTGGAACCGAGCGCGAAATGAATGCCTTCGAGCATGCGCGCGGCCAGCACTCCGGCGCTGAAGTCGCTGGAGATACCGAGGGACTCCAGCCTTGAACCCAGCGTGTGGCCGGCAATGCCGCGATACAGGCAGGTCACCATGCCTACGCGCTCGTCCGCAAACGGCGCGATCACGCGACGGAGGTAATCCGGCTCCACTTTAATATCGCTGTCGTTCACGATCAGGTGCTCGAAACGCGCGCGTGGCAGCATCTGGACCAGGTTGCCGACCTTCATGTTGGTGCCCAGCACGCTGGGGCAGACAAGAAGTTGAATGGCGCGCTCTGGAAACTCCTGTTGCAGGCGGCGCACCAGCTCCACCGCCGCATCGTCGGGATCGCTGACGCCGAAAATCAGCTCGTACTCCGGGTAATCCTGCAGGCAATGTGAGCGGAAACTTTCGTAGATGCCGGGATCGGTGCCCTTGAGCGGCTTCAGGATGGAAACTGGCGGCGTGTATGCGGCGGGCTGCTGGCGGCGCACCGAGCGCAGATAATCGCGCGCGCTCCACAGGCAGAGCGCGTAGTAGCCGCATCCGGCCGCCGCTCCTACCCCCGCAATTAACGCCAGGATTTCTCTCAGTGAAAACATGACCGCAGTCGAGGCAAAGTTTAACAGAGGCGGGATGCGGAGAAAACGCGAAGTTCACTCGTAGCGCAGCGCCTCGATCGGATCGAGGTTGGCGGCCTTCCATGCCGGGTAGATGCCGAAGATCAGGCCGGTGGCGCAGGCGATGGAAAAGCCCGTCATGGTCCAAAAGAACGACATCGTCGCCGGCAGCGAGCTCCAGATCACGCGCACCAGCCAGGTAAGAATTCCGCCCAGCACCACGCCCAGCGCGCCTCCGATGGCGGTCAGGGTCACGGCTTCCAGCGTGAATTGCAGGAGGATGTCGTGTTTGCGCGCGCCGATGGCCTTGCGGACGCCGATCTCGCGGGTGCGCTCGGTCACCGACACCAGCATGATGTTCATCACGCCCAC
>DAISJI010000217.1:0-4337 GCA_036821585.1 Terriglobales bacterium | reverse complement strand
CACAGGAACATGATCCCCATTAGCCGGAACGCGCCGACGAAGGCCACCATGCTCGCCTGTCGTGCCACCATACCGAAGATTGCGGCATAGGCCTGCTGGGTGGCGGTGATGGCGTCCGCGCCGCGCGCGATCAGGCCCGCGCGTATCGCCTGGAACATCTGCTGCGACGCTTCGCTGTAGGAGGTTACATTCGTGCCGAGGATGTTGATGTTGCGCTGTGAGTCGCGGGCGACCATCGTGGTCACCATGGCGATCCCGACGCTGCCGCCGATGTTGCGCATCAGGTTGAAGATGCTGGTGGCGTTGCCCATGCGCTCGCGGGAGATCGCGTCGTGCGTGATCGTCGTCAGCGGCACGAACAGGAACCCCATGGAGATGCCTTGGATGAACTGCGGCCAAAAGATGTCCCAGTAACCCGCATTGAGATTGATCTTCCCCAGGTCCCACATCGCATAAGCGGCGACCAGGAATCCGAAGAATAGAAGTTTGCGGGCCTCGAACTTGCTCATCAACGCCCCGACAAAGGGCATTGCGATGAATGCCCCGAGTCCACGCGGGAGCATGGCGTAGCCGGCCTGAAGCGACGAATAACCGAGCAGTACCTGCAGAAAGATGGGCAGCAGAACAGTGCTGCCGTAGAGCACGTATCCGAGAATGGTCATCAGGAAAACACCTGTCGCGTAGGTGCGGACTTTAAATACGCGCAGGTCCACGATGGGGTGATCATCCAGAAGTTCGCGAATTACGAACGCCACCAGGCCAACCACGCAGATTACGAGCAGCCAGGTGATGAAGTGCGAGGAGAACCAATCTTCTTCCTGGCCCTTGTCGAGCATGATCTGCAGCGCGCCGATGCCGAGGGCCAGGAATCCCATGCCCCAGTAGTCCACGCGCTCGGTCTTGCGGGAGATATAGCCGGGATCGAAGATGAACGCCTTCGACATGGCCAGCGCGGCGATGCCGACGGGCAGGTTGATATAGAAGATCCAGCGCCAACTGTAATTGTCGGTGATCCACCCGCCGAGCACCGGGCCCAGCATGGGCGCCACCACGATGCCGAGTCCCCAGAACGCCATGGCTTTCCCGCGTTGTTCCGGAGGAAACGCTTCCAGCATGATCGCCTGCGAGAGCGGCTGGAGTCCGCCACCGGTCGCGCCCTGGATAATGCGGAACAGAATCAGAAACGGCAGGTTCGGCGCCAGTCCGCACAGGAACGACGACAGCGTAAAGCCGGTAATCGAGGCCATCAGCATGCGCTTGCGCCCGAAGTGGTTCGCCAGCCAGCCGGTCATGGGCAGGATGATGGCGTTGGCGACCAGGTATGACGTGAGCACCCAGGTGGATTCATCCACCGTCGCCGACAGGTTGCCGGCGATGTGCGGCAGCGACACGTTGACCACCGTGGTGTCCAGCACCTCGAGGAAGGTGCCGAGCATCACCGATACGGCAATGATCCATGGATTGACGTATCGTTCGCGCTGCGGCATGTGTTATTTCGTACTCACCGTTACGTTCACGGACATGCCGGGACGCAAGGAACTCGTGTCCTGGCCGGGTTCGAAGACGATCTTCACGGGCACCCTTTGCACGACTTTCACATAGTTCCCGGTCGCATTCTCCGGCGGAAGAAGGCTGAAGCGTGCCCCTGTACCGCCGCCGATGGAATCCACGTGGCCGTTGAAATCGCGGCCGTAGGCATCCACGTGAATGGTTGCCGGCTGCCCGACTTTCATGTGCTCGAGTTGCGTCTCCTTGAAGTTGGCGGTCACCCACACGTGCGAGAGGTCCACCAAGGACATCAGCGGCTGGCCGGCCTGCACCACCTGCCCCGGCTCGACGTTGCGCTTGCTGACGATGCCGTCGAACGGCGCGCTGATGGTCGTGTACTGGAGGTTCAGTTGCGTCTGCGCGAGCGCCGCCTGTGACTTGCCGACACTCGCTTCGGCGGCGCCGGCGCGGGCCTGCGTGACCGCCACCTGCTGCGGCGCGGTCTCCGTCTGGCGTACCTGCGCCTGGGCCTGCGCCACCTGGCTTTGCGCGGCAGCGACAGCGGCCGACGCCGCATCAACGCCGGCGCGGGCGGCCTCTTCCCCCGCGACCGCAGCGTCGTATTGCTGGCGCGAGACTTCATCCTTGGCGACCAGTTGCCGCATGCGCTCCAGGTCTTGCGCGGCTTTGGTATGGTTCGCTTCGGCTTCGCGCATTCTCGCCCTGGCGGCGGCCACCTGCTTCTGCACCGCTGCCGCGTTTGCCTGTGCCATCTCCTCCAGGCTGCGCGTACTGGTGGAAGTAATCGGCACGGTCGTCCTTGCCGCGGTCTCGCCGGCCTTCGCATCGGCGAGATCAGCCTGCGCCCGCTGCAGCGTAACTTCGTAGTCCTTGGGATCCAGTTGCACCAGTACCGTACCGGTCTTCACGAGCTGGTTGTCGTCCACATTCACCTTGACCACGGTGCCGGATACGCGCGAGGAAGTAGGAGCGATGTGCGTGTCCACCTGCGCGTCGTCGGTGGTTTCGCGAACCGAATAGTGCCGCCAGATAGAAATGCCGCCCACCACCGCCGCGGCGAGCAGGAAAAGGACCACCCACTTGGCGCCGGGGTGCTGTCGGAAATAGGACTTGGCGCGGCTTCGTCCCGCCACGTCTTCGGTCTCCTCCGGCCACGGCTCCCGGGCTTCTTCCACTACCTTGGTGCTGCCCTCTTCGTACGCGTCGGCCACTATTGCTTCCCTCCAAGAAAGTCCACCACGGCGCGTTCAGCGGCTCCCAGGGAGCGCGCCAGGGACAGCTTCGCGACGTTAAAAATGAAAGTGCTGTTGATGAAGTTTTCGTTCGTATTGGCGATGACTTCCTGCGCCTGTACGACCTCGAGGTTGGTGGTAACGCCGGCGCGGAATCGGTCTTGCGCCTGTTCCAGCGTCTGCTGCGCCAGTTGCGTGGCGCTCTGCGCAACCTTCACCTGGTCGGCCGCCGATTGCAGGTCGAGCAGCGCCGAGCGGATCTCGTACTCGATGCGCCCGCGCATGTCCTCGACCTCATTCTGGCGCCGCTTGAGCAGGGCGTCGGCCAGCATGATATCGCCACGCACGCGACCGCCCTGGAAAATTGGGATCTTCAGCCCCGCGGCAGCCGTGAAGGTCCCGTGCGAATCCGTGGGACGCCGCCCAAGCACGCCGTAATCCGCGTTGAACTGCAGCGAGGGCAGGCGCCCCGCCTCGGCGGCGCGCTTGGACTGTTCCGCCGCCCGCATTTGCGCCTTGGTCGCCTGGTAATCGGGACGGTCCCGATAGGCGCGCTCCAGCGCCTGTTCGACGGTCATCAGAGTCGCCGGGGTGAGCGGAATGTCGTTGGTCAGCTTGAATTGCTGGGCGACGGGAAGCCCGATGATCCGCGCCAGCCTCAGCTTTTGCGTTTCAAATTCGTTGCGCGACGCCAGCACGCGCTGCCGTTGCACCTGCATTTCCACTTGCGCGCGCAGGACATCGATCCCAGGGACCATCCCGGCATTTTTCATCTCCTGCGCTCGGGTGGATAGATTTTCCGCCGTGCCCAGTTGTGCCTCGGCGGAGTTCACGCGGGCTTCGGCGGCGAGCACCTGCATGTACGTTCCGCCGACCACGAGCACGATCAGGTCGCGCGCATTCTGGTAATTCAACTCCGCGGCCTTAAGGTCTTCGACCCGGGCGCGGTAATTGGAGATGCTCTTCAGATCGACGGATGCGGTGCCGAGGACGCGCGCGTCAAAAAGAGCGAACGGGCCGACAATCTGCGGGATGCCGGGCACCGACAGACCAAACGCGGCGAGGTTGCTTTGTTGGACCGACTCGGTCACGCGCCCGTTGAGATTCGGCAGGACGTCACCCATCGCGCGCCAGCGAGCCCCACGCGCCGCTTCGGTCGCCTCCTGCGAAAACATGAGCGCCAGGTTGTACTTGAGGCCGCGCTGGATGGCGTCCAGCGGGGGAATCGTGACCACGCCGGGCGTCGCCCGCCCCGACTGCACACTCCCGAACAATGGGTTCTGCGCCTCCTGGAAGGCGCTCGACATCCCGCTCAAGGGCGCGGGGGCGCTCGCCGAGGGCGCGTTGAAGGATGTCCCCTGCGCCTGCACGATGGCAATCGAGAGGCAGACGAACGCGGGAACGGTGAGCCAGCGCGAGAGGACACGGGAGCGCGAGTGCCGGGATGGATGAAGTACGTCGCCGATCAACGGTCTTCCTCTTTCTCGCTCCCTCCGGCGGCGGTTGCGGAATCTGTGCGGCAGTTCCCGCCGGGCTGGAGCGGACAGCAGAGAGTGAACAAACAGGTTAAATGTTTTGGCGGAAACGCGCACTCGT
>DAISJI010000216.1:3187-4353 GCA_036821585.1 Terriglobales bacterium | reverse complement strand
TAGCATGCGTGTGTATGCGCGTGCTGGTAACCGGAGCGTCGGGACTGATCGGGACGGCGTTGGTGCAGTCGTTGCGCCGCGATGGACATGAGGCGATCGCGCTGGTGCGCCGATCTCCGCCAGGCGCCGGCGAGGTGCAGTGGAATCCCTTGTTCGCCGATGCCCAGCCGTTCGAGGGCGCGGACGCCGTCGTCCACCTGGCGGGCGAGAGCATCGCCGGCGGCCGCTGGACGGCGGAACGTAAGAAAAAGATTGTTGAGAGCCGACTGGTGGGAACGCAAAACCTGGCGGAGTCGATCGCCAGGGCGACGCGAAGACCGGCCGTGCTGGTGTCGGCGTCGGCCATCGGCTATTACGGGGACCGCGGCGACGAGGTGCTGACCGAGTCGTCGTCGAGCGGCTCCGGATTCCTGGCGCAAGTGGCGCGCGGGTGGGAGGCGGCCACCGAACCCGCGGCCCGGGCGGGAGTGCGGGTCGTGGCGCCGCGCATCGGGGTGGTGCTGGCCGGTCAGGGCGGCGCGCTCCCGAAAATGGCGCTACCCTTCAGGTTCGGATTGGGTGGACGCGTCGGCAGCGGCAAGCAGTGGATGAGCTGGATCACGCTCGACGACCTCGTTCGCCTGCTGGTGTACGCGGTTACCAACGAGTTGATTCGGGGGCCGATAAACGCCGTTTCACCGCAATCGGTGACGAACGCGGAGTTCGCCCGGACGCTGGCGCGCGTCCTGCATCGCCCGGCAATCTTTCCGGCGCCGGCCTTTGCCATGCGCCTGGTGCTGGGCGAGATGGCCGACGAACTCCTGCTGGCCAGCCAGCGGGTGGAGCCGAAAGTGGCCATGGAGAGCGGCTTCCGCTTCCAGTATCCGCAACTGGAGACGGCGCTCGGCCATGCCTTGAATGAACAATAGGTTGGTGACGCAGGTCACAGCGCAGTGTGCATTTTCGGTGCGAGGATACACTTGGATACTCCCCCGCGAAAAGGACCAACTCATGAAACGCAATTGGATGGTTATCGCTTTTACTTTCCTGCTGACGATGGCGCTGTGGGCGCAAACCGCGACGCCTACCCCGAAAACCGACGAAAAAGCCCAGGGCTGCGCCTGTTGCAACCACGACATGAAGGACATGAAGGCCGACGCCAAAGGTCATGACCATGCCGCCATGGA
>DAISJI010000216.1:1496-3087 GCA_036821585.1 Terriglobales bacterium | reverse complement strand
AAGGATGGAATGGCCTGCGCGCGCAAAGACGCCAAGGGCGGATGCTGCGGCGGAATGAAGAAAGACGCCACGGCCACCCCTACGGCAGATACCAAGGCCTGTGGCAAGGACTGCTGCAAGGACGGCAAGTGCGAGATGGCCAAGAACGGGAAGAAATGCTGCGAGAAGTGCCCCGGAATGGCGGAAGGAAAGTAAACAGCACCGAGTAACGAGAATGGAGCCAGTCGCTACCTGACTGGCTCCATTTATTTCTGTAGGAACATTTTGATCGCGACCACCACCAGGAAAACGGCAAAGCCTCTGCGCATCGCGACTTGGGGGATGTGCTGCGCCCAGTGGCCGCCGAGGTATCCGCCGAAAAATACGCCGACGGCAATCACCAGTCCCAGCTTCAGGTCGGCGTTGCCGGACTTGTAGTACTGCATGAATGCCAACAGGCCGGTGGGAGGAAGCAGCATGGCGAGCGAGGTGCCCTGCGCCATCTTCTGGTTGAACTTGAATCCGTAAATGAGGATGGGAATCAGGAGAATGCCGCCACCAACGCCAACCAATCCGGAGAAGATGCCAACCAGAACGCCAATCAGCAATCCCGCGAGAACGAGCAACATGCGTGCACCTCGAAAAGAAGTTTCGAGTTTCAAGTTTCAAGTTGCAAGGAAAAACGGGCTAAGGCGTCATCCCGGTCGGGGGCGACCGGGCTACATAGGACGACCGGGCTACATCACAGCGCGATCCATCCTGCCCGGATAGCGACCACCGAAGCTACCGCGACAATCGCCCACAGCAGCACGCCTTGCAACAGCGGACGCGGACCAACCTGCTTGATGGTTGCGCGCGAGACGCCGGCGCCGATGAGGAAGAGGGTCGCGGTCAGGCCGATCTTGCCGAGCAGGGAGAGGAAGTGAAAGGCCGGAGCGCCCGCCGGAATCGCCGAGTTCAGCACCGCCGCGAGAACAAAAAACGCTACGAACCACGGCCACTGGATTTTCGCCTTGGTGCGCTTGACCGCCGCCGTTGCGACACACATGGGGATGATCCATAACGCGCGCGTCAGCTTCACCGTGGTGCCGACCGCGAGTGCGACGGCGCCGTACTTTGTGGCCGCGCCGACCACGGAACTGGTGTCATGAATGGCGAGGGCGGCCCAGAGTCCGAATTGCGTCTGCGAGAGGTGCAGCGCGGCGCCGATCATGGGAAAGAGGATCAGCGCGATAGAGTTCAGGATAAACACGGTGCCGAGCGCGACGGACATTTCTTCGTCGTTCGCACCGGCCACCGGTCCGACGGCGGCGATGGCACTGCCGCCGCAAATGGCCGTACCGGTGGAAATCAGGAACCCGGCGGTTGGATCGACGCGCAGAAGCCAGGCCAGCGCCGTTCCGACGAGCATGGCGAAGGTGATGCCGATCGCGGTATAGAGAAACCCACGCCGTCCGGCAGTCACGACCTGGGCAAAGTTCATGCCGAATCCCAGCAGGACTACCGACGCCTGGAGCAGGTACCTTGCAAATTTGCGCGACTGGACGCGAACCGGATTGCCGACCGTCAGCCCCAGCGCCAGGCCGAGAGTCAGCGCGATGGGCGGAGATGC
>DAISJI010000216.1:0-1396 GCA_036821585.1 Terriglobales bacterium | reverse complement strand
ATGGCGGACGTGAAGGACTCGCAACTCGGCGAGCAGGTGGAGATGTTCGGCGGACGCAAGGCTCCCAAAGCCGCCGCCGTGATCGGGCTGACCAACGACTGGGCCGACCACTACGGCGCCGCGGCGATTTATCTGCGCCTGAATGGAATCCTGCCGCCGACGGCAGTGATGCGTCAGCAGCAGCAGAGCCAGCAAAAAGCTGCGCCGGAAAAGAAGTAGGCTCAAGGCGTGAGGCTCAAGGCTTAAGGAATTCCGGTTTTTCTTAAGCCTTACGCCTTAAGCCCTGCATCTATTCACTGGCCGCATCCGCCGTTGAAGTGTTGATTCGGCCCGCTCACTTCCTCCCGGTTCGTGGGCAGGTTTTGGTATGTTCTAATAATAGATACAACAGGATGGCGAGTACTCGTTTACAAATCAGGCGTGGTCTACGGGCAGTAACCCGTCGTGCGCGCGAGTGGCGGATGATCGCCAAGGCGCTCGCTTCGACGCGTCATCCCGTGCTCGCGCACATCATTCCGATGCGGCGCTGCAACCTCGCCTGTGAGTATTGCAACGAGTACGACAAGACCTCGAACCCGGTGTCGCTGGAGACGATGTTTCGGCGCATCGACCGGCTGGCGGACCTGGGCACGACGATCGTCACCACCAGTGGCGGCGAGCCGCTGCTCCATCCTGAACTGGACGACATCATCGCGCACGTGCGCCGCCGCGGCATGATCGCCGGCATGATCACCAACGGCTACCTGCTGACCGGCGACCGCATCCAGCGGCTCAACCGCGCCGGGCTCGACCATCTGCAGATCTCGATCGACAACATCAATCCGGACGATGTGTCGAAAAAGAGCCTGAAGGTGCTCGACAAGAAGCTCCAGTTACTCGCCGACTATGCCGAATTCCACGTGAACATCAACTCCGTGGTCGGCGGCGGGATCAAGACTCCGAACGATGCGCTGGTGATCGGCCGCCGCGCGCTACAACTTGGCTTCACTTCGACCATCGGCATCATCCACAACGGCGATGGGCAGATGCAGCCGCTCAATGTGGAAGAGCGCGCCATCTACCACGAGATGAAGAAGCTGGAAAAGGGCAGCTACTCGCGCTTCAACGGCTTCCAGGACAATATCGCGATGGGCCGCCCGAACGGCTGGCGCTGTCGCGCCGGCGCACGCTATCTCTACATCTGCGAAGACGGCCTGGTGCACTACTGCTCGCAGCAGCGCGGATATCCGGGCACGCCGCTGCTGGAGTACACGCCGGCCGACATTCGCCGCGAGTATCTGACCGAGAAGAGTTGCGCGCCGCACTGCACGGTCTCGTGCGCGCACCAGGTGTCGTACCTGGACTTCTTCCGCGCGCCGCAGAGCGTCCAACCGGCCTCGCCCTCGCCCGAGGGAAC
>DAISJI010000215.1:0-4417 GCA_036821585.1 Terriglobales bacterium | reverse complement strand
GCGGTGGCAACGCGACTCCTGACGCGGCGACTCTTGGTATAGAGCACCTTGCCACCACTGATCTTGTTCTCCCCACAGAGTCCCAACCAAGGGGCAAAGGCGGAAGCATTTCGATCTGATCGACTGCGACAACGACCCTTTCTTAGATTAATGTCGGAGCGTGGCTAGATCCGCCCCAGCAAAAACATCGCGGGACGATACCATAACTTCAGATGACAGAATCGGGAAGCATTGCGGTGTTGGCCGAGAAGCCTTCGGTGGCGCGCGATATCGCGCGCGTCCTGGGGGCGTCGCAGCAGGGCAAAGGGTATCTTCACGGCAACGGCTACATCGTCACCTGGGCCATCGGGCACCTCGCGGCGCTGGCGCAGCCGCACGAGATCAACCCCGACTGGCGCCACTGGCGGCGCAATCTGCTGCCCATGCTGCCGGTGGAATGGCGGTTAGTAGTCTACGAGAAAACCAAGGACCAGTTCGACGTAGTGCAGAAGATTCTCAATTCACCCAAGGTCTCGCAAGTGGTATGCGCCACCGACGCTGGCCGAGAGGGCGAGCTGATTTTCCGCTACATCTACGAAGCCGCGCACTGCGCCAAGCCGTTCCGCCGTTTGTGGATCTCTTCGCTCACGCCGGACGCTATCCGCAGAGGCTTCGAACAGCTTCGGCCCGGCCAGGAATACGATCCGCTGGCCGACGCCGCCCGCGGCCGCAGCCGGGCGGATTGGCTGGTCGGGATGAACCTGTCCCGTGCGTATTCGCTGGCATACGGCGAGAAGGATTTCTCGGTGGGCCGCGTGCAGACGCCGACCCTGGCAATGCTGGTGGAGCGCGAACTAGCCATCAGGAAGTTCGTGTCCGAGGATTACATCGAAGTGCTGGCCACATTCCACCCGGGGGACGCGCCCAAGGGGAGCACCTACCAGGGCACGTGGTTTCGCGAACGGCCGCTCCAAAGCGATCAGGAATCGCTCCAGAAATCCATGCGGCTGCCGGCGGACAGCGAAGAAGCCAACCGCATCGTCGAGCGGGCGCGGACCGGCCAGGCCGCCATCGAATCGATCGTAGCGCAGACGCAGCGAATGCCGCCGCCCGCGCTCTACGATCTGACGGAACTGCAACGCCACGCTAATCGGCTCTTCGGCTTCAGCGCGCAAAAGACGCTGGACACGGCGCAGGCGCTCTATGAGCGGCACAAGCTGATCAGCTATCCGCGAACCGACAGCCGCCACCTCTCTCACGACGTGGCGGGCACGCTGCTGTATATCGTTCACTCCATCGCGGAGTCGTATCGCGAGCACTTGGCGCCGGGAACTGGCGAGCGGCCTCTGGGCCGGCGGTTCGTGGACGACTCCAAAGTCACCGACCACCACGCCATCATCCCGACCACGACGTTGCCCCAGCGGGCATCGCTGACGCCCGAGGAGCAGAAAATCTACGACCTGATCTGCCGCCGTCTGCTCAGCGCGTGGCACGAAGACCACATTTGGCAGGTGACCACGGTGATCACGGCGATCCGCCATCCCGGCGTGGCGGACCGCTACCACACGTCGGGAAGCGCCGTCGTGCAGGTCGGGTGGAAAGTCCTGGATCTGGCGTTGCCCGCAAAAGCCCGGCAGTCGAAACCGGACGCGGAAGAGGACCGCGACCAGCAGGCGCTCCCTCCTGGCCTCGCCAAAGACCAATCGCAGGATGTGATAGACGCGGAGGCACTCAGGAAGAAGACGCGGCCGCCGAAGCGCTTCACGGAAGCCACTCTGTTGACTGCGATGGAGACGGCGGGCAAGACGCTGGACGAAAAAGAACTATCCGATGCCATGAAAGAGACCGGGCTCGGAACGCCGGCCACCAGGGCGGCGATTATCGAGGTATTGCTGAAGCGCGAGTACATCGTGCGCAGTGGCAAGAGCCTGGAGGCCACCGATAAAGGCATGCGGCTGATCGAGGTGGTGCATCCCGAGGTGAAGAGCCCGGTTATGACGGGGCAGTGGGAAGCATATCTGCACCGCATTCAGAAGGGCAGCGCCCAATTGGGGCCCTTCATCAAAGCCATTGAGGATTACGTCCGAGAAGTGGTAGAGAAGGTTGGCCATGTCGAGGCTAGCGGCACCAACACCGAGCCGCGCGCGTCAGGCGGCGGTCTGCCACCGAACGTGCTCTCACCCACTTCTTGTGCCACCGATGCAACACCCGCCGAACTACTCCATCAAGCGTTCGGCTTTTCTGCCTTTCGTGCAAACCAGGAGGCGGTCTGTAAAACCGTGATTCAAGGCCGTGACGTGCTTCTCGTCATGCCCACCGGGGCGGGGAAGTCGCTCTGCTACCAGTTGCCGGGCATCGCGCGCGGGGGCACCACGCTCGTCATCAGCCCCCTCATCGCGCTCATGGAAGACCAGCTGCGCCAACTCAAAGATCGCGGCGTCGCCGTGGAGCGGATTCACTCCGGCCGCGACCGCGCGGCAGCGCGCCAGGCCTGCGCGGACTACCTCAACGGCAGCCTGCAGTTTCTGTTCATCGCGCCGGAACGGCTCCGGGTGGCGGGCTTTCCCGAAATGCTGGCGAAGCGCAAGCCCAACCTCATCGCCATCGACGAAGCCCACTGCATTTCGCAATGGGGCCACGATTTCCGGCCGGACTATCGCATGCTCGGCCAGTACCTGCCAACCCTGCGGCCGGCGCCGGTAATCGCGCTCACGGCCACCGCGACGCCGCTGGTGCAAGACGATATTGCGGCGCAGTTGGGCCTCTTGCAGGCGGAGCGTTTCATCCACGGGTTCCGTCGCGACAACCTCGCCATCGAAGTGGTGGAAGTCGAGCCGCGGCAGCGGGCCGAACTGACGGCGGAATTGCTGCAGGATCACGAGCGCCGCCCGGCCATCGTGTACGCCCCCACGCGAGCGCAGAGCACTGGCCTCGCCGTCGAGTTGGGGGCCAAATTTCCCTGTGCCGCCTACCACGCCGGCCTGGATGCCGTCACTCGCAAACGCGTCCAGGAGGAGTTTCAGGATGGTCGGCTGGAAGTAATGGTGGCCACGATCGCGTTCGGCATGGGCATCGACAAGCCGAACGTCCGTACTGTTATTCATACCGCGCTGCCGGGCAGTCTTGAGGCTTACTACCAGGAGATCGGCCGTGCCGGGCGCGACGGACTTCCCAGTCGCACGATTCTGATGCATTCCTATGCGGATCGGCGCACGCACGACTTTTTCTTCCAGCGCGACTACCCGGACATCTCTCTGCTGGAGGCCATTTTCGCCCAGCTGCGGGCGGAGCCTAGAGAGAAAGAAGCGCTGGCGCACGCTGTGCGGCTGGATGCGGATGAGTTCGATAAAGCGCTGGAGAAGCTCTGGATTCACGGCGGCGCGGCAGTGGACTATGCCGAAAACGTAAGCCGCGGCCACGACCATTGGCGCGAATCCTACCTTGCCCAATCCCAGCAGAAGCAGCAGCAATTGAACCTGATGCTGCGCTACACCGATTCCAACCAGTGCCGCATGTGCGCCCTGGTGAGACATTTCGGCGACTACGCCGACAGCCAGAAACCGTGCGGGATATGCGATTTCTGCGCGCCCGAGGCCTGCTTGGGACAGCGGTTCCGGTCTGCCACCGACTTCGAACTGGCGGCTGCGCTACGCCTGATCACGGCCCTGCGCGCCGGAGGCGGCAAATCCACCGGCAAGCTGCATGCCGAGCTGTTTCCGGAGGGACACCTCTCGCGCAATTCGTTCGAGGATGTGCTGGGGGCGATGGCACGCTTGGGCCTGGCGCGCTTGACCGATGAAGTGTTCGAGAAGGACGGCCGAAGCATCCCGTACCGCAAGGCGTACCTGGGGAGTGCGGCTGGGGAGTTGGACGAAGCCGCTCCCCTTGCGCTGCTGATGAAGGCGGAAGTGAAATCAGGAACGCCGTCAAAGAGCAAGACAAAGCGCGGCAAGAAGAAGGCAGCCAAGAAGCAGGCATTGCCGCAGCGCGCACCTGGATCGAAAGCCAAGGCCCCGGTGGCACCACAGGCGGCTCTCGATTCGCGGATCGAGGACGCGCTGCGCAAGTGGCGGCTGGCCGAAGCCAAGCGCCGCGGCGTACCGGCCTTTCGCGTGTTCACCGATCAGGCGCTGAAGGCCATCGTGGAGCGCCGCCCGCAAACTGCGGCGGAACTACTGGCGATTCCCGGCATCGGTATCAGTACGGTGGAGAAGTACGGCGCGACACTCTACCGCCTGCTGCACCAAGACCTCCGCTGAACCGCTACGGGTGCGCCGGCCTGCTGATTTCGAATGCCTGCTGGCGAGGCACTCCGCACGATGAGCGGTTAGGGCTGACCGTAGCATCCTTAACGGACGGCGCCGACCACGAATCTCGACTCTCACGAGAACAGCGATGTGATCCTCGTCACGCGTTGCCGTCCACCTCTGTCCGGCAG
>DAISJI010000214.1:2490-4459 GCA_036821585.1 Terriglobales bacterium | reverse complement strand
GCTTCATCATGGACTGCAACCAGAACCTGATTCCGCTGGTCTTCCTGCACGACGTGAACGGGTTCATGGTCGGGCGCGACGCCGAGTGGAGCGGCATCATCAAGGCGGGCGCGAAGATGGTGAACGCCGTCTCGAACTCCGTGGTGCCGAAGATTACGGTGATCATCGGCGGCAGCTTCGGCGCGGGACACTACGCGATGTGCGGCAAAGCCTACGACCCGCGCTTCCTGTTCGCCTGGCCGACCGCGAAGTACGCCGTCATGAGTGGCGAGGCGGCGGCGGGAACGCTGGTCGAGATCAAAATCAAACAAGTGGAACGCGGCGGCAAGAAGTTGAGCGAGGAAGAAAAGAAAGAACTCTACGAATCCATCCAAGACACTTATACCCGGCAGACCGACCCGCGCTACGGGGCGGCACGGCTGTGGATCGACCGCATCATCGACCCGGTCGACACGCGCGACGCCATCACGCGCGCGCTCGAAGCGGCGGCGCTGAATCCGGACGTGCCGGAGTTCAGCGTGGGCGTGCTGCAAACTTAAACCATTTCAGGGCGACGGCACTGCTGCGACGCTCTCATTCGAATACGCGCTTTCCACTGTCGCCGCAATTGCGGTAACCACGTAATAGTACGTTTGTCCGCCGGACACATTCGTGTCGCTGTACCACGTCACCGCCGCAGGTGAAGTGTTGATGCGCGCGTAAGGTCCGCCCGGCTGCGTGCTTCGATAGACCAAGTACCTGTCGACGAGCGATGTGCTCGCATTCCAGCTCAACGCAACTTCGTGCGCAGGAGTGCCCGAACTGACGGTCGCGACTCCCGAGCCGGCTAACGCAACGCTGAGGGAGGGCTGACTACTGACCGAGAGAGTCAAGGCGCCCGTGGCCGAACCGGCACTCGATGGTGCAAAGGTGAGTTGGAGCGTAAGGCTGCGACCAGCGTTTACGGCGAGCGGGAACGCCGTGTCGGCCAGACGAAATCCGGCGCCGTTCGAGCTGGCGGAGTTGATCGTCGCATCGGCAGTGCCGGAATTGCTGACGACGATGGTCTGCGTGTTCGACGCACCTACCTGTACCTGTCCGAAGTTGACTGCGACCGGAGATGCCGCGATTTGAGCAATCGGCTGGCTTGCCGGTGGGATTGTGGCCGTCTGGGGACCGCCGGCGTTTGGCGCCTGCGGCGGCACTCCGCCACAACCCGTAAGAATGATTGTGAATAGAAGAATTATTACAGCGCGGTAGGTACCGCGGAGTTCGGCAGGCCGCACGAACACACCTTTCTCCCAGAGTCACGCGCGTTCGCGCAACGTGTGGCCGAAATGGAATGGTGTCGGGCACACCTCGTCGTGCGCTCAGCCAACACGTGAAACTTGTATTGATTTGCAGGTCAGTATCGCATGTTCACTGCCGTCGAGATGGTGGGGGAAAATAGAAATTTGAGAGATGCTGTGGAAATCTCGGCGGTAAATTGTGCAGAGACTCGGAAAGTTTTGCGCGCTTAATGAAAATCGTGTGAGCGCGTTTCGGCGGCGGTGATGGCGAGCGGCGAAATTTTCTGCGCGCGGACGGAGATGACGTTGTCCTGGTGCTGGAGCACGCCTTCGACGAGCAGGAAGCGGGTCGACACCAGCTCGATGCGGTACTTCTCGTAGATATCGGGCGTGATGATGGCGTTGGCAATTCCGGTTTCGTCTTCCAGGCTGAGGAACACGAAGCCGTGCGCGGTGCCGGGACGCTGACGGGCGATGACGCATCCGGCGGCCTTCACCCACTTTCCATTCGGCGTGGTTTCCAACTCGATCGCGGTGAGCACGCCGCGCTTACGCAGCTCTTCGCGCTGGTAGGCCATGGGGTGCGGTCCGACGGTGAGGCCGGTACCCGCGAAATCGGCGACGAGGCGCTCTTCATTGTTCATCTGCTGCAATGGCGAAAGAGCGTCAGGCTCGGCGATGTCGTGCAGCAAGGGGCCCAC
>DAISJI010000214.1:0-2390 GCA_036821585.1 Terriglobales bacterium | reverse complement strand
GCTCCCACTTGCGCCAGCATGGTCAGCTCCGGTTTGCGAAGTTCGGGGACGCGGCGGGCGAGGTCGGTGATGGAATCGAACGGCCGCTTATTGCGTTCGCGAAGCAGAGCGCGGGCGGCGTCTTCGCGGAGACCGCGGACGTAGCGAAGGCCGAGACGGACGGCCCATTCACCACGGAGGCACGGAGACGTCGAGGATTGGAGATTGGAGATTTTAAAATTTGAAATTTTAAAATTTTCAAATTTCAAATCTTCTGGCGGCCCCTCAATTGTGCACAGCCAGTCCGATTTCGTGACGTCGGCCGGCAGCATCTTCAGCCCGTGGCGCTGCGCATCCTTGACGATGGTGGACGGGTGGTAGAAGCCCATGGGCTGGTTGTTGAGCAGCGCCGCGGTGAACGCCGCCAGGTAATGGACCTTGAGATACGCGCTCGCATACGCCAGCAGCGCGAAGCTGGCGGAGTGCGATTCGGGGAAGCCGTAGAGCGCGAACGACGTGATCTGCTGGATGATGTCCTGCTGCGCCTGCGGCGCGATGCCGTTGCGCGTCATGCCCTGCCGCAGTTTCACCTCGATGTCGCGCATGCGCAGCTCGCTGCGCTTGAAGCCCATGGCGCGGCGCAACTCCTCGGCTTCGCCGCCGGTAAAGCCCGCGGTGATCATCGCCATGCGCAGCAATTGTTCCTGGAAGAGCGGCACGCCCAAAGTCCGCTCCAGCACCGGTTCCAGCGACGGGTGCGCGTAGGTCACCGGCTGACGTCCCTGGCGGCGCTCGAGAAACGGGTTCACCATTTTGCCGACGATCGGCCCCGGCCGGATGATCGCCACCTGGATCACGATGTCGTAAAACTTCGCCGGACGCAGGCGCGGCAGGCACGACATCTGCGCGCGGCTCTCGATCTGGAACATGCCGACCGTGTCCGCCTTCTGGAGCGTGGCGTACACCTTGGGATCGTCGGCGGGCAGGTGCGCGAGGTCCACCTCTTCTTTGTAGTGATCGCGAATGAGTTGGATGGAATCTTCCAGTACGGCCATCATGCCCAGGCCGAGCAGGTCCACCTTGATGATGCCGAGGTCGGCGCAATCCTCCTTGTCCCACTGCACCACGACGCGGCCGGGCATCGACGCGGGTTCCAGCGGCACCACCGAATCCAGTTGTCCCTGGCAGATGACCATGCCGCCGGAGTGCTGTCCCAAGTGGCGCGGCAGGTCCTGGACGGCGAGGCAAAGCTCGAGGAATTTCTTCATGCGCGGATGGCGCAGGTCGAAGCCGGCGAGGCGGAACTGATTTTTTAGCGTGTCGTCCGGGCCTTTGTATTCCCACGTGCCGACCAGCGCGCCAAGGCGGTCGATGGTGCTGTTGTCGAAGCCGAGGACTTTGCCCATCTCGCGCGCGGCGAGGCGTCCGCGATAGGTGATGACGTTGGCGGTCATGGCGGCGCCGCGTTCGCCGTAGCGCTGATAGACGTATTGGATCGCCCTTTCACGCTGGTCGCCCGAGGGAAGATCGAGATCGATGTCGGGCCACTCGCCGCGCTCCTCGCTGAGGAAGCGCTCGAAGAGCATGTCCATGCCGACCGGATCCACGGCGGTGATGCCGAGCGAGTAGCACACCGCGCTGTTGGCGGCCGAGCCGCGCCCCTGGACGAGAATTCCCTGCTCGCGGCAAAAGCGCACGATGTCCCACACGATGAGGAAGTAGCCCTCGAGTTTGAGCTTCCCGACCAGTGTCAGCTCGCGCTCGATCTGGCGGCGGGCGCGCTGGCGGAGATCGCGCGGGCCGCGGCCGTAGCGCGACTGGTAGCCCTCCTCGGTGCGCTTGCGCAGAAACGACATCATGGTCTCGCCGTCGGGCACCGGGTAGCGCGGAAACTCGTAGCCGAGATCGTTAAGCGTGAACTGGAGGCGCGAGGAGAGTTCGACGGTGTTGGCGAGCGCGTCGGGTAGATCGGCGAAGAGTTGCGCCATCTCCTGCGGCGACTTGAGGTGACGTTCGTTGTTGCGCGCCAGCAGGCGTCCGGCAGTGGCGAGTGTGCGGTGATGAGCGAGGCAGGTGAAGACGTCGGCAAGCTGTCGCTGTTCGGGGCGCGCATGACGCACGCCGTTGGTGGCGAGCAGCGGCAGGTTGAGCGAAGCGGCCAGTTCGATGAGCGCGTGATTGCGGGCCTCTTCCTCGCGCAAATAATGCCGCTGCACTTCAACGTACACATTCTCGCGGCCAAAGATGCGGGTGAGGCGCTGAGCTTCTTCCCTGGCCGCCTCCATTCCGCCCGCTTGCAGCGCCTGCGCCAGCGGGCCATTGTCGCCGCCAGTGAGGCAGATCAGTCCTTCCGCGTGCTCGGCGAGATCGCGTTCGACGGCAGCGATGACTTCGGGCGCGGCGTCTTTCGG
>DAISJI010000213.1:0-4476 GCA_036821585.1 Terriglobales bacterium | reverse complement strand
CGCGGCACATACGAACTGCTCCGCGACTCTCTCCCGTCGCGCCGCCGGCTTCGCTACGGCGACCTCGACTATGACTGCGACCATCGCGTGGACACCACCTGGTCCAACGTCAGCTTCGCCACTCGCGTGCGGGAAGTATTCGTCGGACGCGGCTACCAGCCCACCGATCCGTTCATCTTTCGAGAGATGATGGAACACGTCCCGGCCGACCTGCGCGGCTACACGTTCATTGATTTGGGATCGGGAAAAGGCCGCGCGCTTCTGCTCGCCCGCGAATATCCCTTTTCCCGAATTGTTGGGATGGAGCTACTTCCGGAGCTGCACTCCGTCGCGCGGCAAAACATCCAGTGCCTGCCGCCGGAGGAGCAAGCAGGCTTCGAACTTGTTTGCGGGGATGCGCGTCAGTTCGTCTTTCCGCCCGAACCGGTCTTTCTTTACCTGTTCGATCCGTTTACCGCGCTAATTCTCGCCAAAGTGATTGCCAACCTGGAGCGCTCGCTCAGCGACAATCCCCGTCCGGTGCTCATCGGCTACCAGAATCCGATCTCGGAGCGCGTCATCACTGCCTCGCCGCGATTCGGGAAGATTTCCGGCACGATGCAATGGGCCTTGTTCGGACTGAAACCTGAGGCCTGACGCTCCCAAATGCGGGCTGCCCGATTTCAGAAATGCACGCGAAACGTGGCGTCCACGCGGCGGCTGGGCAGCAGGTAATACTGCGCGTCACCCAGTTCGCTTTCCGAAATCGGGTCACGCCGGTCGGCCAGGTTGCGCGCGTCCACGCGCAATTCCCAGCGCGGCGTACGATAGCCGGCACTGATGCCGACCGTGGCGAACCCGTCCGCCAACGCCGTGTTGCGCATGTTCAGGAACCGGTCGCCGGTATAGCCGACTTCCACCCCGCCGGTGATTCCGCGCGCTGGGAAATACGACAGGCCAAACGCAGCCATGTGTCGCGCCGACATCTCCAGGCGGTTGCCGCCCAGTTGCGTGGGCACGCCACCGAAGTCCTGGACGAAATTTGTAAAGCGCGCGTCGTGGAAGCTGTAGTTGGCGCGCGCGATGATGTCGCTGCGCAGGAACAGCGCCGTACCCGCCTCGAATCCCTGGAAGCGCTGCGTGCCTGCGTTAATCAGGGCGGGCAGGCCGCCCAGTGTGACCGACGTAACCAGGTTGGCGAAGTCCATCAGGAAACCCGACGCCTCGACATCCATGCGCCGGTCGAAGAACCTGCCCTTGATCCCGCCTTCGACGCTGCGGGAGGTTTCCGGCTTGAGGATGAGCTCGCCGCCCAAACTTTCGCCGATACCAAAGTCAATGGCCGCGGGCTTGAAGGTGTCGCGGTAGTTCGCGAACAGCCGCACCGAGTCCTGCTGCCGCTGCCATGCCGTCACCACCAGCCCCACGCTCGCGCCCGGCCGCACCTCAGTCCGGACCTGCTGGTCGCTGGTGCCGGCGCCGGCATCGGCATCGCGGCGGCTCTCGCGCGTGACGTTGAGGCGCACGCCCGCGTCAAGGCGTACGCGCTCCACTGGGCTCCATTCCATCTCCGCATAGGGGCCGAAGAAATCGCGCAGATCGTGGATGGTAACGTCCAGGCCGGCAGGCAGTGGCACGGCGACGCCGGTGGACCCGCTGAGCGGGACCGTGTAATCAAAATCCGCGCCCTGGGCGTTCCCGGTCCCATGCATATAGTCGGCGCCGGCCAGCAGTTGCACTGAGCGCGAGGGCTTCCAGGCAAAGTGCGAGTCCACATAAACGTCGGTGAGCTGGATTTTTTCGCGGAAACCGTGCGCGTTATCGGGCGAATTGGAAAGGTCCTGGAGAAAGCCGCGCAGGACATCCTGCCGGCTGTGCGACACCGACCCCGTCGTATACCAGTGCGCACTGCCGACGCCGCGATCGAAACCGGCAGCCAGCGTAAACCGATGATCGTTCAGGAACCCACCCGCCGGGTTGTAATTGGCGTCCACCGGACTGAGCGGCGACAGGACCGCTCCATCGCGCACGCGCGGACTGGCGGGATCCTGGTCGAGCCAGTTGAGGTCCGCGTTAAACCAGACGCGGGCTGCGTCTTTGCGCGTCCGCGCCACGCGCCACAGTCCGTGCCCGCGGCGGAAAGCGGTGCGGTCGTCGCGGAAACCCTCCCGGTCTCCCTCGACGGTGAGCCGCGACGCCCACTCCCGGGACAACGGAATCGGAAGGGATAACGAGCCTCCGCCGCTGCCGAAGCTTCCCCCGCGCAGCGTCAGGGTGCGCGACGTGGACTCCGGGCTCTCATGGACCACGTGGACCACGCCCACGAACGACGTGGCGCCGAAGGTCACCGGCGCCGGCCCGCGCAGCACTTCAATCCGGTCCACGTCGGTGAGATTGAGCGAAGTCAGTGCGGGATTGAAGGCCCCGCCCGAGGGCACCCCGTCGACGACCAGGAGGAAGGCATCGAATTCCTTCAGCCCCCAGAATTCGGGCACCGCGCTCGCCGGTCCCGCGTCTCCTCCCGGTGCAACCTGGACTCCGATCGCCAGCGAGAGAGCGCTGCTCAGGTCGCGCATCCCCCGCGATTGCAGCTCATCACCGGTGAAGACTTCGACGGCAGCCGGAACCTGTTCGGGGTCCTCCGGTAACTTGGTAGCCGTGACTTCTACCCGCTCCTTTACGGGCGGGATCTTCTGCGCCGGGGCGGGAGCGGGAGTTTGCGCGGTGACATCGCAAGAAACGGCGAGGGCGAACACCAACAGGATACGAAGTATGAACACTCGGCTGGGAAAAGGGCTAGCGATCTGCATCACAGCTCCGATGAGTTATAAAGCCCAAATTCTAGCCTACGGCCTCAATTCCCTTTGTAAAGAAGAGCAAACGCTCTTCGAAGGCCGCTCCTCTGCGCTGCTCTTTTCTGTTTGTGTCGTACAATTCTTCGCTCCTCGCGGAGCTTGTGGGACCGGCTGCACTCAGCCGGTCCAATCAAGGAGACGTCATGCGCCGCTTTGCTCTCGCCGTAGCTTTGCTGTTCGCACTCACCTGCTTGGCCCAGGAACGCCGTCGTCCGGAGCCAGCGGCTGCGCCCGCCGAGCAGCAGCAGCCTGCCGCCGAACGTCCTGAGCAGCCGCAGCGTCCTGCTCCGCCGGAGAAAGAGCCACCGGAAGAAAAGCCTGTGGTGACGCACCAGGAAGCGCGCGTGGGCGGCAAAATCCTGCGCTACACCGCGACCACCGGCATGATGCCGATCAAGAACGAGCAGACCGGCAAGGTCGAAGCGCACATGTTCTTCGTCGCCTACACGCTCGATAGTCCAGCAGCAGGACGTCCGCTGACGGTCGCGTTCAACGGCGGGCCGGGCTCGGCTTCGGTTTGGCTGCACATGGGCGCCATCGGCCCCAAGCGCGTCAAGATGCTGCCCGAAGGCGGCATGCCCGCGCCTCCATTCCAGATCGAGGACAACGAAGCGAGCTGGCTCGACCAGACCGACCTCGTCTTTGTCGATCCCGTCGGCACCGGATACAGCCGCGCCGTCACGCCGGAGCTGGGCAAGAAGTTCTGGGGACTGGAGGGCGACATCGCCAGCGTCGGCGAGTTCATCCGCATGTACCTGACGCGCTACCAGCGCTGGACTTCGCCACTCTTCCTCGCCGGCGAAAGCTACGGGACCACGCGCGCCGCGGGACTCTCCGGCTACCTGATCGATCGCGGCATTCCGCTCAACGGCATCGTGCTCATCTCCTCGGTGCTCAACTTCCAGACGCTCAGCTCCGCCCGCGGCAACGACATGCCGTACGTGCTCTACTTGCCGACCTTCACCATGACCGCGTACTACCACAAGAAGCTTCCCGCCGAGGTGCAGCAGATGGACCAGGCCAAGCTGCTGGCGGAAGTGTCGCAGTGGGCGGAAGGCGCATATTTACAGGCGTTGGAGAAAGGGGATCGCCTCACACAACAGGAGCGGCGCGAGGTCATGCAGAAACTCGCGCGCTACACCGGATTGCCGGAGCGCGTAATTGACGAGGCCGACCTGCGCATTGATCAGCCGCGCTTCAACCGCGAGCTGCTGCGCGACCAGCACCTGATCGTCGGTCGTCTCGACTCGCGCTTCACCGGCTCGGAGCTGAGCGGAGGCGAGCGAGGCGATTACGATCCCAGCGAGGCGGCGATCCGTCCGCCCTATACCACGGTCTTCAACGAATACGTCCGCAACCAGCTCGGCTACAAAACCGACAGCGTTTACTACATCCTCGGCGGCGGCATCGGCGCACCGTGGGACATGGGCGTCGGTTCGCGCGGCGGATTTCCGGAAACCGCCGAAGCGCTGCACCGCGCCTTCGCCAAGAATCCATACATGAAGGTGCTGGTCGCCGAAGGCTGGTACGACGAAGCGACTCCTCTGCTGGCCATCGAGTACACGCTGGCGCACATGGGACTGGCGCCCGAGCATCGCAAGAACATCTCGACCGCACAGTATCCCGCGGGACACATGGTCTA
>DAISJI010000212.1:3248-4483 GCA_036821585.1 Terriglobales bacterium | reverse complement strand
ACGATTCTTCGTTCGGCCCAGCGGCCGTCGTCATTCCCGTTCGGCTCGCCCAGGAATGCGCAGTGACCTCCGTGCGCCGTCTCCAGCAGCGTGACCTTGGGATTGGCGCGCAACGCCTGCACGGTCGAAGGCAGCAGGCGGACGAAAGGATCGTCGGAGGAGTGAATCACCAGCGTGGGCACACGGATGCTTCCCACCAGCGGCGTGGCGCTGGCGCGGGTGTAGTAGTCCTCGGCGCCGCGGAAACCGAAGCTGGGCGCGGTGATGAGGTCGTCGAAGTCGCGGATGGAGCGCAGGCAGCGCAGCGCGGGTTTCTGGTATTGCGCCGGATAGAGCTTCGCCTTGCGCCGCAGGCTGTTCCAGAGCGAGACCAGGAAGCGCAGTTCGTAGAGGCGATTGACGGACTGATGAAGCGCGTCGGCCGAAGCCGAAAGGTCCATGCCCGGCGAAACGGCTGCCACCGCATTGAGCTGCGGCGGCGCGTCGCTTCCCCACTCTCCCGCCAGTTTCAGCACCATGTTGCCGCCCATGGAGAAGCCGGCGATGGCCAGGCGCGGCAGCGAGTCGGCGGCGATCAGCTCGCGCACGATTTCGCCGACGTCGGAAGAAAGGCCGGAATGATAGAGCGAGGCGCCCAGCGCTTCGGTGCCGCCGCAGCCGCGAACGTTCATGCGGACCACGTTCATGCCCGCGGCGAAGGCTTTGTTGGCGGTCCCGACGATGTATTGCGACGAGCTGGAGCCCTCCAGTCCGTGGACGAGAATGACGGTCAGCGCCGCCTTGCGCTCCGCTTGCCAGTGGCAGTCGCAGCGCACCTGGACGCCGTCGGCGACGCGGAACAGCCGCTCTTCCGCCGGCGGCAGACGGGATTCGCGGGCCAGGTAGTGGCTGACCAGCGTCTGCAAATGGCCGTTGCGCATGAAGCGGCGCGGAACGAAGTCAGGTTGGAGCGGAGAGGATTGCACTTATAATGAGTGTAAATGGTAGGTCGTACGTCGTAGGTGGCAGGTCGGAGCCGACGCAGTTTTCCGACCTACGACCTACGACCTACGACCCACCACCTACGACCTTCCAAACGGACAACCATTAGGACTATATATGCCGATTTTCGAATACATCTGCAAAGACTGTAAGCACAGCTTCGAGAAACTCGTGATGGGCTCGGCCAAGCCCGAGTGTCCCTCCTGTCACGGCAAGCAACTGGCGCAGAAGTTTTCCGTGTTCTCCGCGTCGGT
>DAISJI010000212.1:0-3148 GCA_036821585.1 Terriglobales bacterium | reverse complement strand
CACTTACGCTTCAAACTTTTCGGTGGTTTGTGACGATTATCACTGCGCGAAAACCGCTCCCATTGGCACTATTGAGCCACTGGAGACAGAGTCGATGTCAGTCAGCGAACAACCAATTATTTCCGAAGACGTGCGTGATGTGCTGAACAGCATGGCCTCATCGGTCACCCATCCCAAGAACTCGCTGCTCTTCACCCAGGGCGATCCGCCGGTCGGCGTATACGTGATTCGTAAAGGCTCGATCCGTATGACGGTCAGGGCCGGAGAATCGGAAGTACTGATGCGCGTGGCGCATGCCGGATCGGTGCTCGGACTGCCGGGGGTGCTGTCAAACAAGCCCTACAGCCTGACCGCGCGCGCGGTGCAGGCGTGCGAACTGGGATTCGTCCAGGGCGACAGGCTGATCCAGTTGGTGCGCGAGAACCCGGCGCTCGGATTGCAGGTGCTGCAACTGCTCAGCGAAGAAGTGCGCGCCGCGCGCGAAGCCATGGCGAATTCCAGGCATCCGGTCAAAGCGTAGGCGTCAGTCTTCAGTCTTCAGTCGTCAGTCTTCAGGAAAACCAAAGGCACGAGAAGGTCCGAGAAATCGGGCTTTTTTTGTTGCTGCATCCAATTTGTTTCTTCACGAAAAATGCGCCCAGATGCGGAAGTGAATTGAATCGGAGCGCGCCAAAGGGCATCATAAACACTTGGCCGTTGGGAAAACGGCGTCGCAACGCCCTAATCAGCCAAACCAGTCGCATTCGGCTTTACCCCAGTTGTGAGAAGGCGAGGAACTTTCCTCTATGCCGTCGAAGCGAACATCGCCCGCCTTTGGCGCGCCCGGCATGGAGCCACGCTGGACGCGCGGCGACAAGGACGCAGTCGGGACTGCGTATTCGGTCGCCAGCAAAGTGTGGTTCACGATGGCAGGCGGATGCGTCACCGAGGTCTATTTCCCCACCATCGACGAGCCGCAGATCCGCGACCTGCAATTCCTGGTCACCGACGGCAAGACCTTCTTCCACGAAGAGCGCCGCGACCTGAAGTGCGCGTTGGAGTGCCTGGGCGAAGGAGCACTGGGCGTGCGCGCGGTGATGAGCAGCCCCGACGGACGCTATCGGCTGGTCAAGGAGATCATCACCGACCCGCACCAGAACACGCTGCTGGTGGACGTGACGCTGGAAGGCGACGAGGCGCTGCTGAACGAGTTGCACGTGTACGTGCTGTGCGCGCCGCACTTGAAGATCGGCGGATGGCACAACAACGCCGAAGTGGTGATGTCGAACGACCGCGCCATGCTGGTGGGTTGGGAGCAGGACCGCTACTGCGTGCTGCGCGCCACCTGCGCCTACAAGCAGACGTCGGTGGGATACGTGGGCGCGAGCGACGGCTATCGCGACGTCGCGCAACACCTGCGCATGGAATGGAACTTCGACCATGCGCTGGACGGCAACGTGGCGATGATCGGAGAACTCGACCTGGGCGGGACGCGGAACTTCACCGTCGGGCTGAGCTTCGGCGATACCGAGCCCAACGCCATCAGCACCCTGTTCCAGTCGCTGAGCATTCCGTTCTCGCGCATGAAAGCAAATTTCATCGAGCAGTGGAAGCGGACGAATAAGCGGGTTCCGGCGCCGCGGGCGGAGACCGGACACTCCAGTGAGTTCCTGGCACGCACGGTGAACCTGCTGCTGGCGCACGAGGACAAGACGTATCCGGGCGCGATGATCGCCGCGCTGGGCATTCCGTGGGGCGAGATGAAAGGCTCCGAGGAATTAGGCGGATATCACCTGGTGTGGTGCCGCGACCTGTACCAGGCGGCGACGGCGCTGCTCTCGGTCGGCGACAAAGCCACGCCCCTGCGCACGCTGATCTACCTCGCCATCTCGCAACACGAACACGGCGGGTTCTCGCAGAACTTCTGGATTGACGGGCGCCCGTACTGGCAGGGGATCCAGCTCGACGAGGTCGCGTTCCCGGTCATGCTGGCGTGGCGGATGTGGAACGCCGCGGCGCTGGAGAATTTCCATCCCCTGCCGATGGTGCGCAAGGCGGTCGGGTTCCTGATTCGCGAGGGACCGATCACGGCGCAGGAACGGTGGGAGGAAGCGTCGGGATATTCGCCGTCCACGCTGGCGGCCAACATTGCGGCGCTGATCTGCGGCGCCGAGTTTTACCGCGATGCCGACGATGAAGCGACGGCGAGGTTCATCGAGGACTACGCCGATTTCCTGGAGTCGCACATCGAGCCGTGGACGGTGACACAGTCGGGAACGCTGGTGCCGGGGATGAAACAGCACTACATCCGCGTGAACCCGGTCTTCGACGACAATGGCTACACCAACGAAGACCCGAACGCCGGGAATATTACCCTGACAAACCAACCCTACGGAAGCCAGTACTCGTATCCGGCGCGGGAGATCGTGGACGCAGGATTCCTGGAGCTGGTGCGCTACGGCGTGCGCGCGGGCGGCGACCCGATCGTCGAAGAGTCCCTGCGAGTCACGGACGCAGTGCTGAAGGTGGACACGCCGCATGGGCCGTGCTGGCACCGGTACAACCACGATGGCTACGGGCAGAAAGCTGACGGGCACGGATACGACGGCAGCGGCGTAGGGCGCGCGTGGCCGCTGCTCACGGGAGAGCGCGGGCATTACGAACTGGCGGCGGGGAGAACGGCGCGGCCGTACGTGGAGGCGATGGAAAAGTTTGCGGTTGGCATGGGATTGATTCCAGAACAGGTGTGGGATGAGCCCGATGCACCGAATTCGCACCTGACGCTGGGTGGGCCGACGGGCGCGGCGACGCCGCTGCTGTGGGCGCACTCCGAGTACACCAAGCTGGTGCAGTCGGCAGCGCTGGGGCATCCGTTCGACCGCTTCGAGCCGGTGTACCAGAGATACGTGGTGAAGAAGGAAGGACGGCCGCTGGAGGTGTGGAGCTTCCACCGGAGACCGCGTAGTATTCCCGCCGGGGCGCCGCTGCGAATCCTGGCGGGCGCGCCGTTCCGTCTGCACTGGACGTGCGACGACTGGAAGACGGTGCACGAGCGGTATGCGGGCGCGACGGTGCTGGATGTGTGGTACGTGGATATGACGAAGATCACGGGCACAGTGCAGTTCACCTTCTACTGGCCGGAAGTGGACAAGTGGGAAGGGCGGAACTT
>DAISJI010000211.1:0-4512 GCA_036821585.1 Terriglobales bacterium | reverse complement strand
TTTTCTCTCGTATCAGTAGCCAAGGTTTAGTGTGTCCGAGCTCGAGTTACCCCACCCTAGCAAAACCAGCTAGGGTGGGCCACCCTCGATCTTGGGCCGCCTTGGAGTTCCCCCGGTGGTGCGGTTTGGACGACGCGCAACTCGTAGCTTCCCTGGTCCGTCGCTGCGTAACCGGCGATGCTGCCGCGTGGGAGGAAATCGTCCAGCGCTTCAACCGGCGCATCTTCAATATTTGTTACCGATTTACGGGCTCCCCGGACGACGCGGAAGACCTTACGCAGGAGGTCTTCATCAAGGTTTACCGAACGCTTTCGTCTTACGATGTGGAGAAAGGGGCGTTCCAGACCTGGGTCACCACCATGACCCGCAACCTGCTGGTGGACCACTTCCGCAAGTCCAAGCTGGACCGCGCCACCGACTCGCTGGAGGAGCCCACCACCGCGGAAAGCGATTCGCTCAGTCTTTCCGACCAGATCGAGGATTTGGGCCCCACGCCCGACCAGCGTCTGTTGACTCGCGAGACCCAGGAACTGGTGCAAAAGGCCCTGCAAAAACTCTCTCCCGAGCTGCGGGAATCGGTGATCCTGCGCGACTTACAGGACATGGACTACCGGGAAATCGCCCTGGCCTTGAAGGTCCCCGAGGGCACGGTGAAATCCCGGATCAACCGTGGAAGAACGGAACTTGCGCGTTTGCTTTCGCGTACCTATAGGCAGGTAACGTGATGTACGACGAAACCCAATCCGGCATGCAGTGCGCTGAATTCGACGCCCTGCTTTCCGATGCGCTCGACGGCGCCCTAACCGGGGCGGACCGCGAGCGCTTCCAGGCCCACCAGGCCTCCTGCCCGAGCTGCGGCCCGCTGTTTGCCGCGACCCGGACCGGCTTCAAGATGCTGCACGGCCTCGCGGAGGTGGACCCTCCCGCGGTGCTGGTGCACAACATCCTGGCCAGGACTTCCGGCCGGTTGGAGACCAAGCCCGTCGCGCGCCCCGAGGTGGAGAGCTGGATGCAGAAGCTCCGCCGCTGGACGCTGCCGGTCTTCGGTCCGGTCTTGCAGCCCCGCTTCGCCATGTCGTTCGGCATGGCCTTCTTCTCGGTTTCGCTGATGTTGCACGTTTCCGGCGTCAAAGTCGCCGACTTCCGCCACCTGGACCTGCGTCCCAGCGCCATTGCCAAGAGTTTCTACGAGACCCAGGGCAAGCTGGTGAAGTACTACGAAAACATTCGCGTCGTGTACGAGATCGAATCGCGCGTGCAGCAGTTGAAGCGCGCCACCGGTTCGGAAGAAACGCCCGCGGCGCCCCAACCGAACAAACGCAAAGAGCATAAGAGCGAGCCCGATTCGAATCAGAAACAGATTCGCAACCACACGCCCGATAACGACGCGGTGTCGTTGGCTGAGCTTTATCTCAACGGCGGGTTCACTTCCAGGAGAATGTCATGAACTGCGCGGTTCACACCGAAACCACGGCGACCGCCTACTGCCGCACCTGCGGGAAGCCGATGTGCCCCGCTTGCGTGCGTAACGTGCGCGGCGTGGTCTATTGCGAAGATTGCATCGCCACCCGCCTCGGCGACTCTGCCCCTGCCGCTGCCGGCGCAACTTCGACGGCCGCGCCGGCGCCGATGGTCGTCAGTTCCGGTCCCAACCCCGGCCTCGCCGGCGTGCTGGCCGGACTCTTCCCCTTCGGCGTCGGCCAGGTCTATACCGGCCAATACGCCAAAGGCCTGGCGCACCTGCTGATTTTCAGCGCCCTGGTGTGGGGCGCATCGTCAGGTCGCGGCTACGAGCCTTTCTTCGGTATAGCCATCGCCGGCTTCTACTTTTACCAGATCATTGACGCGGTCCGCTCCGCGCGAGCGATTCAATTCGGGCAAGCGCCGCCGGATCCGTTCGGTCTCGCGAGAACGTTTACGGCCAGCGAAAAGGCCGACGTCACGCGCGTTCCGGTTGGCTCCCTGGTCCTGATCGGTCTCGGCGTGCTCTTCCTGTTCGACACCTTGGGCGTGTTCCCGCTCCACTGGATTGGGCGCATGTGGCCCATCATTCTCATCGTCCTGGGCGTTTGGATGTTCCTGAAGCGCGTGAACCCGCCGCCCCCCCGCGACGGCGACGTGCATGGAGGCCAGTAATGGACTACTACATCCCAAATCGCTCTTGCTACTGCGCCCGCTGCCGCAGCCGCGGATACATGGGGCCCGTCGTGCTCATCACGCTCGGCGTGCTCTTCCTGCTCAGCGAGTTCACGCAGTGGCGCTTTCACCAAACCTGGCCGATCCTGCTGATCGCCATCGGCATCGTGAAAGTACTGGGCAGCAGTGCCGAAATGACCGGCCATGTGCCGCCGTACGTGCCCGGCCTTGCCGGGGCGCCGCCGCCCGTAACCGTTCCGCCCGCGCAGGTCCCGCAACCTCCGCAGGGGGTGAACCATGTCTAGCCCTAATCCGACTCCTCAAGTGCCGCCGCAGTACTACATTCGCCGCCGCTCGATTGCCGGACCCATCGTCCTGATCGCGCTGGGCGTGTTGTTCCTGCTCGGCAACGTCCACATGATTGCGTGGTCGCGGCTCAGCTATTACTGGGCGCGCTACTGGCCCGTTCTGATCATCCTGTGGGGCGTGATCAAGCTCTACGAACATTGGAGCGACACCCGCCAGGGATTGCCCGGCCGCGGCATCGGCGCCGGCGGCGTGGTCCTGCTCGTCTTCCTGATCATCCTGGGCATGAGCGCCACCGCCGCTTACAAGGTGAATTGGAACGCGCTGTCGAGCGACATGGAGTTCGACAACGACTTCGCCGGCCTGTTCGGCAACAGTTACAGTTTCAACCAGACGACGGAGCAGCCATTCACGCCCGGCAACAGCCTGCGCGTGGTGGACGACCGCGGTGAAGTCACGGTCAACACCTGGGACGAGCCGAAGATCAAGGTCGTCGTCAACAAGCGCGTGATCGCCAGCAGCGACAGCGAATCGAAAGAAGTGGACCAGAAGACGCAGGCCACGATTACTGTCGCTGACACCGTAATCAACATCGACGCCAACACCCACGGCGGCGGTAACAAGCCGGTCGAGAGCAATCTCCAGATCTGGCTGCCCAGGCAAGCGGCCGTGGAAGTGGTCAATGGGCGCGGCGACATCAACGTGTCCACCCGCGACGGTGCAGTTCGCGCCACCACCAGTCGCGGCGACGTGACCGCGCAGCAGATCAATGGCAACGTGACCATCACCACGAGGCGCGGTTCCGTGCGCGCGCAGGACGTCAAGGGCGACGTCGCCGTGGATGGCCGCATCAACGATTCGACCATCAACGACGTCACCGGCTCCGTCAGCCTGAGCGGCGACTACTTCGGCCAGATGGCGCTGGCCCGCATCAACAAGAGCGTCACCTTCCACAGTTCGCGTACCGACATGGAGATGGCCTCGCTCGCCGGCGACCTGAATCTCGAGTCGGGCGATCTGCGCGCGCGCTCCGTGGCCGGCCCGATGCGGGTGGTGACGCGCTCCAAGGACATTCACATCGAAGACGTCACCGGCGACCTGAAGGTCGAAAACAGCAATGGCATGGTCGAGTACCACGCCGGCAACAAGCTGGGCGCGGTGGATATCAACAACAGCCGCGGCGACGTGCAACTGACCTTCCCGGAGAAGGTATCGTTCCAAGTGGAAGCGCAGGCGCGGCGCGGCGACATCCAGAGCGAGTTCGAGGGCCTCAACCTGCGCACCGACCGCAACGATCACTCGGCGAGCGGAGCGATTGGCAGCGGTGGCCCGCAAGTCCGCGTGACCAACCAGAATGGCGACATCTCGCTCCGCAAGGGCAATGTGCCGGCGCCGCCGGAAAAGGCGGGGGCTGCGGGCGCCGTATTGCCTCCCGACAAGACCGTCACTCCGGGTGGAGGACTGAGCAATACGCCCAAAGCGCCGAAGCCGCCCAAGGCGCCAAAAATCACGCCACCTCCGCCGACTACGACGACGGTAATGCGCCTGCAGCTTGGCCCGCATGGCCCGCATTTCGTAAGGCTGCACACCTTCGGCCCTGCATAAGAACGTGCCCGCAGCAATATGGGACCGGCTACTCAGCCGGTCCCATTCGTTGTTTTGGGTGCCCCACCCTGACTGATTTTGGAAGGGTGGGGAACTTCCCTACGCCTTACGCCTTGAGCCAGCCTTACTGTCCCGCCGCCTTCGTCGCCGGAGGCGGAGACTTCTTCAGGATGTACTTGTCGTACCACGCCAGGTAGCGCTCCAGCCGGTCGCGCACGTAGCTGGGCCGATTGATGCCGTGGAACTCGTTCGGATAAATCACCAGTTGCGTTTCCACGCCCAGGCTTTTCAGCGCCTGGTACATCTGCTGGCTGCCCTGCACCGGCACGTTGAAGTCGCGCTCGCCGCCCAGGAACAGCGTCGCCGTCTTGATCCGGTCGGCGTGCAGGAACGGGTACGAGATCTTCTGGTACGTCTCCCACGACTTCGCGTCCCACGGCGGACCGATCTCGTAGTCGTACTGGA
>DAISJI010000210.1:0-4524 GCA_036821585.1 Terriglobales bacterium | reverse complement strand
CTAGTAAGGGAACGGCTCCACCTTCCACCGGTCCCACATCTTCGCATCCACAAAAAGTCGGAACAGATTCTCGTCGAGGTTTCCGTCCTTCACCTCCATCTCGAGGATCTGGACCGCCTTCTCTACCGGCACCGCCCTCTTATACGGACGGTCGCTCGCCGCCAGCGCGTCGAAGATGTCGCTGATGGTCATCATCCGCGTTTGCAGCGGGATGTCGGGCCCGTTCAGCTTGCTCGGATATCCCTTGCCGGTCAGCTTCTCGTGATGGCTGCGCGCGATCTCGGGAATGTTGCGGATTTCCTTCGTCCACGGAATCTGGTTCAGGAAGTTGAAGGTGTGCACCACGTGCGACTCGATCTGCAACCGCTCGCTTTCGTCCAGCGATCCCTTGCGGATCGACAGCAGCCGCACCTCGTCCGGATTCAGCAGCGCCTCGTCCGCGCCGTCAAAATCCAGGAAATGCCGCGCCGAAATGTCCGTCAGCCTCTCGAAGTTCCCTTCCGGCAGCACCGTCGGCTCGTTCGATTGCAGCACGGTCGCGAAATAGGCGTCCACTTCCCTCAACTGGTCGGCAATGCCGTCGTCGAATTCGCCCACCCGCGCCAGGTACTCTTCCCGGCCCTTCTCCAGCACGTAGTCGAGCTTGTTTTGCAGCGACTCCACCTGCATGCTGCGCTTGACGAAATGGAAGCGCTGCTTGATCAGCTCCAGTTGCGCCGGGTAGAGCTTCTTTGCCTTGACCAGCACTTCTTCGCGCACGCCGACCTTGCCGAAATCGTGCAGCAGGCTGGCGTAACGGATCTCTTTCATCTGGTCGCGCGTGAAGCGGATGCCCTGGTACATGCCGTCGGTCGCGCGGTCCACCGTCTCCGCCAGCGCCACCGTCAGGTTGGCCACGCGGAAGGAATGGCCCGACGTGGTCGGATCTCGCGATTCGATCGCCGTGACCGAGGCCTTCACGAACCCCTCGAACAGCCGCTGGATCGCTTCATACAGCCGGCTATTTTCCAGCGCCACCGCCGCCTGGCTGGCCAGCGACGTCACCATTTCCTGCTGCCGGATATTGAACGCCACCACCTCGTTCACCACTTGCGACAGCGAATTCAGCTTCGCGTCCCAGCGCCGCTTGGCGTTGATCAACTGCACCACGCCGACGATATCGCCCTTCTGGTTCCGCATCGGCACGGTCAGCATCGACTTCGTCCGGTAGCCGGAACTCTCGTCAATCTTGCGGTTGAACGAGTACGGCACCAGGTCCGGCAGGTGATACGCGTCTTCCAGGTTGACGATCTCGCCCGTCTTCACCACGTATCCGGATATGGACTGATCGCTGATCTCCATCACCCGTTCGCGGAACGGGATCGTCACCGTATCGTTCTGCGCCAGCTTGAAACGCATCACCTTCTTCGCGTTCGCTTCCCGGCTGACCACCAGCTTCGCCCCGCCGAACTCCAGCGCCGGCTCCGGCTGCACCGCCGGCTCCTCCGGGGTCCCCCCCGATTCGGGTAGCGCGGGGTCCAGTACAGGAGCCTCCGGCTCCTTCGTTGTCTCTTCCACCAGGTACAGCGAACCCGCGTCGCTGCGGGTGATTTCGCGCGACTTGGTCAGGATCAGCTCCAGCAGCTTCTCGGTATCGTGTTCGGCCGAGAGCGCCGCGCCGATCGCGTTCAGTTCGCTGATTTCCTTGGTCGCACCCGCCAGCCGCTCGTTGATTTCACGCCGTGTCTGCAGCAGGTGGATGTGGTCGAGCGCGTTGTCCAGCATGCGCTCCACCAGGTTCGGCGGCGTGGTCGGAGGCAGGTAGCCGTATACCGCGCCGTCCATGCGGGGATCGGCAAATCTTTTGTCCGAAAGCGCAATCACGCGCACATTGGGCGCACGCAATGACGTTTGCAACTGGCTCAGCAGCCGCTCCGACGACACCAGCACGATCGTTTCCGCGTCCCGGCCTTCCAGGTCGGCGAGCTTCAACCGCGCGTAGCGCTGGATTCCCTTCAGCGCGCGGAACGCGACATCGTCGCCCTCGATCGCAATCACCGCCGGCATGGTGCGGAGTGCAGTCGAGACCGATGGTTTTTCGCCGGTGGCCCGGGTGTTCATAAATGCAGAAAAACCCCTGCGCTCGCCGGATTCGCCCCGCCGGGCACTATTTGGGCTCTGGTGAGCAGAGACTATAACTCAGGTCCCCGGGAATTTCACCTTGCCTGGCCAATTTGGCGGCGTACTCCGGTGCCAAGTCGAATTCCGTTGCCGGAAGCCTGAAGCCTTGCGCCTTACGCCTGTTTTTCAAACCTGTTATATAATCCAGCACCTTTCCCCCGGCGGTACTGGCTACCACGTACCGCGCCGCCGCGGTTTGCCCAGTATGTTTGGGGATTCCCGGCGCGCTTTCGTGCCGTCATGGGTGCCCATTTAGGAGGGCCTGATGTCGACCGTCCCCGTTAATGAAGTGTCGGCGACCGGATCTGCCGCCGCGGTTGCGCCCGCATCTGCTTCCACTGGCGCCGCCGACCAGCAGCCGCAGCACTTCCTCCAGCGCATCAAGCTGTTCAGCGCTCTCTCCATCGAGGACTGCCAGCAGGTCGTCAAGCGCATGAAGCGCCGCGACTTCCCGCCCAACCAGGTGATCGTCCGTGAAGGTGCGCCCGGCAACTCCATGTTCTTTATCACCTCCGGTACGGTCGAAATCCGCAAAAAAGACCCCAACACCGGCATCGACTTCCTGCTCACCGAAATGGGTACGGGCCAGAACTTCGGCGAAATGGCGCTGCTCACCGGCAAGCCCCGCACCGCCTCCGTCACCAGCACGCAGGCCACCACCTGCGCCGTGCTCGAAGAGCTCGAATTCCGCGATCTGCTGCTTCGCTATCCCAAGATCGGCCTGGCCCTGACGCGCATTCTCGCCGAGCGTCTGGAAGCCGCCAGCCAGCAAGTTGGCATCGAGTTCATCAATCTCGCCAAGGTGCAGGTGGACGCGCGCGTCCTCGCCCTTCTGCCCGAGCCGATGATGCTCCAGCACAAGGTGATTCCGGTGGCCTTCATGAACAACCGGCTCACCCTGGCCATGACGAACCCCAACAACATCATCGCGCTCGACGACATCCGCCGCATCATCAAGGGCGTGATGATCGAGCCCGTCGTCTGCACCGAGGAAGACTTCCGCAAGTTCATGGGCACGATTTACCGCACGCTCATGAAGAAGGACGAGCCTGCGCCGTCCACCGCTTCCTGGACCGGCAGGATGCAGGCGGTAGCCGACCCGATGCGTCACGCATCCGCCGACGAGCTCATGCATGACCTCCAGTCCGACGCCATCGAGAAGCTCCAGATCACCGAGGACATGACCTCCTCCGACACCAAGCAGGACCTGATGTCGGCCTCCGAAGACGCGCCTATCATCCGCCTCGCCAACTCTCTGCTCGGATTGGCCATCAAGAAGGGCGCCAGCGACATCCACATTGAGCCCATGGAAAAGGACGTCGTCATCCGCTACCGCATTGACGGCGTGCTCCAGACCATCCAGAACCTGCCCAAGAAAGTCCAGCTCGGCCTCATCTCGCGCATGAAGATCATCTCCAAGCTCGACATCTCCGAGAAGCGCCTCCCGCAGGACGGCCGCATCAGCGTCAACATGGAAGGCAAGCCCATCGACTTCCGCGTCTCCACCGTTCCCGCCAAGTGGGGCGAGAAGATCTGCATGCGTATTCTCGATAAGTCCAACACCACGCTCGGCCTCGACAAGGTCATCTCCTACGAGCCCACGCTCATGCTCGTCCGCGAGTTGATCGCCCAGCCCTACGGAATCATGTACGTCACCGGTCCGACCGGCTCCGGCAAAACCACCACCCTGTACTCCGCGCTGGCCGAGATCAACGAGCCCGGCATCAACATCTCCACCGCCGAAGACCCCATCGAATACGACCTCCAGGGCGTCAACCAGATCCAGGCCAACAAGGACATCGGCCTCGACTTCGCCCGCATTCTCCGCGCCTTCCTCCGCCAGGACCCTGACGTCATCCTCGTCGGCGAGACCCGCGACAAGGAAACCGCGCACATCGCCGTCGAAGCCGCACTCACCGGTCACCTGGTCTTCACCACGCTGCACACCAATTCCGCCGCCGGCTCCTTCACCCGCCTGGGCGAAATGGGCATCGAACCGTTCCTGGTTTCTTCGTCCACCATCGGCGTGATGGCGCAACGGCTCGCGCGCCGCCTGTGCAAAAACTGCAAGGAAGAGTACGAGGCGGAAGATGCGACCTGCGAGTTCATGGGACTTCCGCCCAAGTCCAAGCTCTTCCGCGGCAAAGGCTGCGAGACCTGCAACGGCAAGGGCGTGAAGGGACGTATCGGAATTTACGAAGTCATGAAGATGAACGCCGAACTTCGTTCCATGGTCGCCAAAGCCGCGTTGACCGAAGACATCCACAACGCCGCACTTCGTATCGGCATGCTCGATCTCAAGAAGTACGCCGCCCTGCTCCTCCTCAACGGCGATACCAGCGTCGAGGAAGTGCTGCAAGTGGT
>DAISJI010000209.1:0-4587 GCA_036821585.1 Terriglobales bacterium | reverse complement strand
ATGGCCGCGTGAACTGGCAGGCTTTTGCACTGACGGCGCGCTTGGCATTCCTTGTCTCCGCCGTTTTGCTCGTCATCGGACTGCCGCTGGCCTACTGGATCACCTTCTCGCGCTGGCGCTGGAAATTCCTGTTGGAAGCCTTGGTCTCGCTCCCCCTCGTGCTTCCACCCACCGTTCTCGGCTACTACCTGCTTGTGCTCTTCGGCAATCAGACTGCTTTCGGACGCTGGTACCAGTCTCTCACCGGGCACACGCTGGCGTTTACCTTTCAAGGCCTGGTGATTGGATCGGTTCTTTACTCGCTCCCGTTTGCGGTGCAGCCCTTCGCTGCATCCTTCGCCGCCGTCGATGTCAAACTGCTGGCGGCGTCCGCGACACTGGGTGCTTCCGGATGGCGGACATTCTGGCGCGTAATCGTGCCCCTCTCCGTTCCCGGACTGATTACCGGCGTTGCACTCAGCTTCGCGCATACCGTCGGCGAGTTCGGCGTGGTGCTGATGATCGGCGGCAACATTCCCGGCGTGACCCGTACCGTCTCCATCGACATCTACGACGCCGTTCAGGCCGCCGACTTCACCGCCGCCGCCCACACCGCGCTCGTACTGCTGGTGTTTTCCTTCGTCGTGCTGTCGCTGGTGTACGCCCTCAACCGCCGCGTCTGGGCCGTGTGGCCGTTCAAATGACGAGTGCGCTCCAGGTCTCCATCCGCAAGACACTCGCGCCGGCGTTCACGCTCGACGTGTCCTTTAGCGCACCCGCGGGCATCACGATGCTCTTCGGACCGTCCGGGGCGGGGAAGACGACGCTGCTCGACTGCATCGTGGGATTACTCGATCCTGACGGAGGGCGCATCGCGATTGGCGACAGCATGCTTTTCGACTCGGAGAAACGCATCAATACTCCAGCGGCACAGCGTCATATTGGCTATGTGTTCCAGTCGTTAGCTCTATTTCCTCATCTATCGGTTGAAGGGAACGTTGGCTACGGATTGGATCGCCTCTCCTCCGACGAACGCGCTCGCCGCATCTCCGCGATCCTCGACGCATTCCACATCGAGCAACTCCGCCACCGCCGTCCCGACGCCATCTCCGGTGGTGAACGCCAGCGCGTCGCCCTCGCCCGCGCACTCGTCACCGATCCCTGCCTGCTTCTGCTCGACGAGCCTCTCTCGGCCCTTGATGCCGCGGTGAAGAAATCAATCATGGACGATCTGCGCGCATGGAATGACTCACACCGCATTCCCATCCTCTACGTCACTCACAGCCGCGAGGAACTGTTCGCGCTGGGCGAGCGCGTCATCGCTCTGGAACAGGGAAGGGTGGTGGCACAGGGCGACCCGCACCAGGTCCTCTCCGCGCCGCGGCAGGAGACCGTTGCCCAGTTTGCCGGCTTCGAGAACATCTTCGACGCCACCGTAACTGCCGTGCACGAGCAGTCCGGCACCATGACCTGCCGCGTCGGCGCTTCCACTGATCTCGAAATCCCGCTCGGCCACGGCAGCGTCGGCGACAAAATCCGCGTCGCCATTCGCGCCGGAGACATCCTGCTCGCCATCAGCGAACCGCACGGACTCAGCGCCCGCAACTGCCTGCCGGGCCGAGTCATTTCACTCGCCCGCCGCGATTACCTGGTCGTCGCTCGCGTCGATTGCGGCGCCGAATTCGAGGTCCATGTCACCCCCGCCGCCGAGCATTCCCTGGGATTGAAACCAGGCGCGAAGGTCTGGCTGGTGATCAAGACGCACTCCTGCCACCTGGTCCGCTGACGCACTGCCTTCGTGATACCTTCGTGTGCTTCGTGTGAAACCCATGCGACTCGCCACCATCGTCCTTCTGCTAGCTTCCTCCGTCTTCGCGCAAGTACAAACCACGCCTCCCGAGACGCCCGACGCCCAGCGTGCCCGCGTGGAGCGCATGGAAAAAGCGCTCAAGGACTGGCCCAACCTTGCGCGCTTTGCCGACGCCAATGCCGCACTCCCGCCGCCCGCGGCCAACGAACGCCGCGTCGTTTTCATGGGCGACTCGATCACGCAGGGCTGGAAGCTGGAGGAATCGTTTCCCGGCCGTCCCTACGTCAATCGCGGCATCAGCGGCCAGACCACGCCGCAGATGCTCATCCGCTTCCGTCCCGACGTGGTGGACCTCAAGCCAAACGTTGTCGTCATTCTCGCCGGCACCAACGACATCGCCGGCAACACCGGCCCCATGACGCTTGAGCAGATTGAGGCCAACCTCGCCTCTATGGTCGATATCGCCCGTGCCAACGGCATTCGCGTCGTGCTCTCATCCGTGATGCCGGTGTATCCCTCGGACAAGATGCCGCAGTTCTTTCGACAGCGCCCGCCCGAAAGAATCGTCGCGCTGAACCAGTGGATTCGCTCCTATTGCGATCGCACCAGCAGCGTCTATCTCGACTACTTTTCCGCCATGGTCGGCGCAGACGGACGGCTGAAACGAGACCTCTCCGATGATGGCCTCCACCCCAACGACGCCGGACACAAAATCATGGCGCCTCTCGCCGAAGCCGCCATCGCCAAAGCTCTCTCGCAGAAGAAGTAGCACCGGCGTCCCGCCGGCACTGCCTTCCTTTGTGTACCTTCGTGTCCTTTGTGGTGAGATGTGTCACGTCGTCGTACAATCGCGCTTTCATGAAACCCAAGGTCGTTCTCGCTTTCTTACTGCTTCTTGCGGCTTCGTCATTCGCTCAGCACGCTGCCACGCCACCACGAGAGTCCTCGTCTTTTCTTCCGGTTTCCGTCTGGTATGCAGGTGGCAAGGCGCGTGCGCCCATGCTCGAGCCGGTCACGGCGGATTCGGAAAAGTTGTGGCGTGCCGATCTTCAGAAAGTCAAATCCCTCGGCTTCAACACGGTCCGCACATGGATCGAGTGGAGCGCCAACGAGCCCAAGCCCGGCGAGTACCACTTCGAGCAGCTCGATCTCATGCTCAAACTTGCCGAAGAGGCCGGGCTGAAGGTGATGATCCAGGTGTACGTGGACTCCGCGCCCGATTGGGTGGGTGAGAAGTTTCCCGACGGCCGTTTCGTTGCGCAGAACGGGCAAGCCATTCACTCTCAGGCCGCGCCCGGATATTGTTTTGACCATCCCGGCGTTCGCCAGGCAATCCTCAACTACTACCGCGAAGCCGCCCGCCACGCCGAAAAGAGTCCCGCGTTCTTCGGCTGGGACCTGTGGAGCGAGCCTCACGTCATCAACTGGGCGGAGATCACTTACATCCCGCACGCGCAGTTCTGCTTTTGCCCGTACTCGCTGGCGCGCTTCCGCGAGTGGCTGCGCGGCAAGTACGGCGCCCTCGACGCCCTGAACCAGGCATGGCACCGCGAATTCCACGACTGGTCGCAGGTCGAGCCGCCGCGCTTTGACACCATCCTCTCCTACACCGACTACATCGACTGGCGCGTCTTTACCACCGACAAGCTGGCGCAGGACCTCCAGTTCCGTAACGCTGCCGTTAAGGAGATCGGCCCCACGCACGTCACCACCAGTCACTCCGCCGTGCCCGGCGTCTTTACTTCGCTGGGCGATGGCGACGGAAATCCCGACGACTGGCTGATGTATCGCTCGGTCGATTACTACGGTGTAAGTCTCTATCCCAAGCACTCGCTCCCGCCGCACTGGTCGTTGCAGCGGCGCGCCCTCGCCATGGACTTCACCCGTTCGGCCTCGGGCAACAAGGGCTTCTACGTCGGCGAATTGCAGGGTGGATTCGGAGTCCGCGGCGACGTCGTGAGCCAGCCCATCACTGCCGACGATCTCCGCGAGTACATGTGGGGTGCGATCTCCCGCGGCGCGCGCGGGGTCAACATCTATGCTTTTTACCCGATGAGCTCCGGCTACGAATCCGGCGGCTACGGGTTGATCGATCTGGACGGACAGCTTACCGAGCGCAGTAAAGTTGCAGGCGAAACCGCGCGCCAGATTGCGGCCAATGCCGACCTGCTTACCGCCGCGCATCCGCAGCAGCCCGAGGTCGCGATTTTATTCAACCACCTGACCACCCTCATCGGCGGCCAGCAGCACATCTACAATCCCGCGGCGCTACGCGACTCCACCGCCGGTTACCACCGCATGTTCTTCGAGCGCAACATCCCGGTGGACTTCGTCAGCGCGCGCGAATTTGATCCGGCATCGCTGGCGAAGTACAAGCTGATCGTCGCGCCCTATCCCATCCTGATGATGGCCAACGTGGCCGCAGGGCTCGAGAAGTACGTGCAGGGCGGCGGCCATCTGTTTGTCGAGGCCCGCCCCGGATGGGTGGATGAGCGCGGCTTTGCGCAGCCCGTGGTTCCCGGCTTCGGTTGGGAGAAGATGTTCGGCGTCCGCGAACGTGCGGTCACTCCCAAGCCGGAGACGACGATCCGCTGGACGGCCACGCAGTCCGGCACTCCCTCACTCACTCCTGTTCCGATCGAATTCACCGGAGCGCGTTTCGAAGAGCGATTCGAAGTGCTGGATCCGACCGCGCGCCCGCTGGCGACATTCGACGATGGCACCGCCGCCGCCTTCCAGCACGATTACGGAAAGGGAAGCGCCGTCATTCTCGGCACCTTCGCCGGACAGATCAACGA
>DAISJI010000208.1:2371-4587 GCA_036821585.1 Terriglobales bacterium | reverse complement strand
GTTGAACATAGCCTTGTGACCAGCGACCTTGTTGCCCCGCCACCTACCTCCCTAAGCTCAATCTGACGTTACTTGCCTTCGCGAGGTCTCATGGCCGCCACTACCACCACCGTTGCACGTCCGGGAATCCTGCAATGTATCGGCCGCACCCCGCTGCTGGGGATCACGCGCGTGGTCCCGCCGGAGTGCGCAACCATCCTCGCCAAGGCGGAATTCATGAACCCGGGCGGCAGCGTGAAGGACCGCGTTGCGCGCTTCATCGTGGAGTGCGCGGAGGAGCGCGGCCAACTCAAGCCCGGCTCGACCATTCTCGAAGTTACCAGCGGTAACACCGGAATCGCCTTCGCCATGGTGGGCGCGGAAAAGGGCTACCGGGTGCGCATCCTGCTGCCGCGGTCGGCGAGCGTGGAGCGGCGCAAGATGATCGAATCGTTCGGCGCGGAGCTGGAGCTGATCGACAGCGTGCTGCACATCAGCGATGCGCGCAGGGAAGCGGAGGAACGGGCGCGGCGCGATCCCAGCATTTTCCTGCCCCGCCAATTCGAAAATAAAGACAATCCGCGGGCGCACGAAGTCACCACCGGCGCGGAAATCCTGGCGCAAGCGGGTCCGGACGTGGACGCCTTCGTCATGGGCGTGGGCACGGGCGGCACGCTGATGGGCGTGGCGCGCGCATTACGGAGAGTGAGCCGCAAGGTGCGCATTGTCGCCGTGGAGCCTGCGGAGTCGGCGGTGATGTCGGGCGGCGAGCCGGGGTGTCACGGCATCCAGGGACTGGCCGACGGATTCATTCCGGAGATCGTGGACCTGAACGCCATCGACCAGGTGATCGCCATCCGTACCGAGGACGCGATCGAGATGGCCATGCGGCTCTCGCGCGAGGAAGCGCTGTTCGTGGGAATCAGCGCCGGGGCGAATGTGCTCGCTTCAATCTACCTCGCCCAGGAACTGGGGCCGGAGAAGAAGGTGGTCACGATCCTGCCGGATCGGGGAGAACGGTATCTGAGCGTGTGGGAACAACAGAAAATTTGAAATTTGAAATTTGCAAATTTCAAATTTGAGCGAGCGCTCATTGTCGTATCCGATAAATTTCAAATTTTCCAATTTCTAATTTACAATCCAGTCCTGGTTCGCGTGTCCGGGAAGCGGGTGCAAGACCCGCGCTGCCGCGCAACTGTAAGCGACCGGGAAAGCAGTTGCTAGTTGTTAGTTGCTAGTTGCTGAATGCCCGAAGCGGATCGCCACTGTGGGAAACCATGGGAAGGCCGACCGGGTTGCAGTTCGGGTTTGCTGAAACTGAAACTCGAAACTGAAACTGTTCGTCGCAAGCCAGGAGACCGACGCGAGCCAAATCCAATAGCCCCTTTCGCGTGAAAAGGAGGGCTCATGTCCCGTCTCCTTCGGTTATTCGCTTCTCTTCTGCTGTTCGTACCGTTCACCTTCGCTGCCGACCTCCAGGTCAAGGTCGTCGATCCGCAGGGCGCCGTCGTTGCGGGTGCGCGGGTGACCGCGTACGTTCGGAACTCCACCGCTGCCGCTGCCGTCGGAGAAACTCGCGGTGACGGCCTGGCGCTGCTGAGCGGGCTGGCCGGCGGCGAATATCGCGTGCGCGTGCTGGCCCCGGGCTTTGCGGCGGCCGAGGCAAATGCCAAGGTGCCATCCAACGAAGCCCTGGCGGTCCGGCTGTCGGTCGCATCGGCGGCAGAGACCGTCGTCGTCAGCGCGGAACGAACGCCGTTGCCGACCGGCGAATCCGGCGCCGACACCTCACTTCTCGATTCGCAAGCGCTTATTTCCATGCAGCCGGTGGCGGCAGCGGACGCGCTGCGCTTCCTTCCCGGCGCGATCCTCAGCGCCAACGGACGTCGCGGCGGGCTGGCATCGCTGTTCGTACGCGGCGGCGAGTCGCGCTACAACAAAGTCATCGTGGATGGCGTCACCATCAACGATCCCGGGGGCACGTTCGACTTCGCGGTCGTCCCGATGGAGCAGGTGGACCGCCTGGAGTTCGTGCGCGGCGCCGAAAGCACGCTCTACGGCTCGGACGCCATGACCAGCGTGGTGCAGGCATGGACGCGCACCGGCTCGACGCACACTCCGGAGCTGCGCTTCGGCGGCGAGGGCGGAACGTTTCAGACGGCGCGCGGATACGCATCGCTGGCGGGCGCGCGCGGACGTTTCGACTACAACCTGTTCGCCGACCAGTTCAACACTTC
>DAISJI010000208.1:0-2271 GCA_036821585.1 Terriglobales bacterium | reverse complement strand
AACCGCGCCGGTTTCGACTACCAGGGCGAGTACGACGAGCGTTCCTGGGCGCGCAGCACCTTCGGCTATCAATTCGAGGACGAGAACGGTTGGGTCGGCGACTTCACGGCGCTGCCGCTCAGCCACGGTCTGCGGCGCAATCACGCCGTGTATGGAGAACAAGTGCTGACGTGGAACCGCGTGTCGCTCATCGGCGGCGTGCGCTACGTGCACAACGAAACGTTCGGCAGCAAGGCAGTCCCGCGCATTGCCGCCTCCGTGGTCGCGCTGAAAGGGAACCATGTCTTCAGCGGCACACGCCTGCGCTTCTCCTACGCGACGGGCATCAAGGAGCCGCGGCTGGAAGAAGCGTTCGGCATCGGCGGCTTCGGCATTATTCCGAACTCGAAGCTGAAGGCGGAAGAAAACCGGTCGTTCGAAGCGGGTGTGCAGCAATCGCTTTTCGGCGGCAAGTACTGGATGGGCGCGACCTATTACAACAACCTGTTCACCAACCAGATTGCCTTCAGCTTTGACCCGACTACGTTTGTGAGCCAGTACGTAAACCTGAACCGCGCGCTGGCGCATGGCGCGGAGGTTGAGTTCCGTGCGCGGCCCACCACGCGGCTCAGTTTGGACGCGTCGTACACTTACACTTCCACGCAAATCCTGAATGCGCCGCTGGCCTTCGATCCGCTGCTCGCGCAGGGCGCGCCGCTGCTGCGCCGTCCCCGGCACGCAGGCTCGCTGCTGGCGGTTTATGCGGTGCGGCGTTGGGGCGGCAACTTGGGCGGGACATTCCTGGGCCGTCGGCCGGATTCGGATTTTCTCGGTCTGCTGCCGCCCGTCAAGCACGCCGCCGGATACGCGCGCTTCGACGTGGGCGCATGGCGCGCTATCACCAACCGCGTGACAGCGTACGTGAATGTCGAAAACGTTCTTAACCGTCATTACGAAGAAGCGGCGGGATTTCCGGCGCTGCGGGCGAATTTCCGCGCGGGGATGAGGTTCAGGATCGGCGGGGATTAATCAGCGTTTGTCGGAGGTCATGGCGGGTGTGGGCTCGGCGGGGGCCGCCGCTGCCGGGCGCTTGCCCGCGTCGTTCATCAGGTAGCGCTCGCGTACCGCTATCAGCTTGTCGACGTCGGCCTTGCTCAGCAGTTGCTGCTTGCCGAGCGTCTGCGTCACCAGCGCGATCTTGGCGAAGTGCTCGACCGTCTCCATCTTCATGTAAGCGCCGGTGAGGTCCTGGCAAAAGGTCACAACACCGTGGTTGGCCATGAGGATGGCGTCGTAGTCGGGGATAAGCGACGCCAGAGAATCGCTCAGCTCGGGAGTTCCCGGCGTGGCATACGGCGCCAGCGGGACCGATCCGAGCGTGATGACAATCTCAGAAACCAGCGGCTGCGTAAGCGCCAAGCCGGCGGCTGCGTAACCGGTTGCCGTCGGGGGATGCGCGTGCACCACCGCGTTGACGTCCGCACGCAGGCGGTAGATCAGCAGGTGCATCGCGATCTCGCTCGATGGCGCACGATGGCCGCGCAGCTTGCGGCCATTCGTGTCCACGATCACCAGATCGTCGGGTTCCATCATGCCCTTGCTCAGGCAGGTGGGCGTGCACAGCACGGTTCCGTCGTCGAGGCGCACGGACAGGTTGCCGTCCGTGGCCGCCACGAAGAACTGCTGGTGCAGCATGCGCCCGTAGCGCACAATTTCGTCCCGATGCTGGCGTTCGCTGTTCATCCGCTTCAATTGTACCGGGTGTCCCGCACTCGTGGGTGTCAGCATCGTACCCCAGGGAATCGCCGGGGAGCAATCGGGTTTCGGCGGGATAGCGCCATTTTGGCGTAAGTTACGGATTTCAATTACCTATTTACAAATGACTCAATTACAAATGACTTGTGCTGGTTTCTGAGTTCGACTACCACCTTCCCGAAGATCTGATCGCGCAGGAGCCGCTGGCGGACCGCGCCGCCTCGCGCATGCTCCACATGCTGCGGGACGCCAGGCGCTTCGAAGACCGGCAGTTTCGCGAGTTTCCCAACCTGCTGCGCCCCGACGACCTGGTGGTCTTCAACAACACGCGTGTGTTCCCGGCGCGGCTCTTCGGACACCGCAGCGGCGCGCACTCGCAACCGGTGTCGCCACGAAATCCGGCGGCAAAGGAATTCCTGAAGGGCAAAGTTGAGGTCCTATTAACAAGCCCCGCTTCCCAGAGCCCAGAGCCTGAAGCCCAGAGCCTGGTGTGGAACGCACTGGTCCGGCCGGGCCGCAAGATTGGCGTTGGCGAGC
>DAISJI010000207.1:0-4590 GCA_036821585.1 Terriglobales bacterium | reverse complement strand
ATGACCTCTAAAGACCGCATGAACACCGCCATGCACCTGGGCACGCCCGACCGCGTTCCGGTAATGTGCCAGCTTGCGCTCGGCCACTACTTCCTCCAAACGCCGCTCGACGAAATCGACATCTGGCACGACACCCAGACTTTCGCCGATGCGCTCATCACGCTCCAAGAGCGTTACGGCTTCGACGGCATCCTGATCAACCTGCCCGGCCGCGATCCCAACTGGCGCAAGTACATCACCAGGATCGAGGAGCGCGACGGCAATCGGTTCATCACCTGGAAGAACGGCTGGTATACCGACGCGCCTCCCGACGACAACCCACACGTGTACATGGAAGACGGCACGCGCTACTTTCCCACGTTCGAGGAGGTCGATCCGGAGCAGCTTTTCTACATGGAGCCGCACGATCTGTCTGCCATCACTTATCCCTACTCGTGGGGCTTCGATGGCGAGCCCGCGCCGCAGGGCCGCGACTTCTTCCCGCCCTGGCAAATGGACACGATCAAGCACGTCCTCGCGCGCGTGGGCGATCGCGTCTCCGTGCACGGTGAAATTTTCTCGCCCTTCTCGCAGTTCATGGAGATGCTCGATTACACCAACGGCCTGATGGCGCTGATGGACGACGCCGGCAAAGCGAAGGCGTGTCTCGACGCGCTGGCCGACGGGGCGACGGAATTGGCGTTGTTGCAGGCGGAGACGGGCGTGCACGCGGTGCTGATCTCGTCGGCGTTCGCGGGCGCGGGCCTGATCTCGCGCCAGCACTACAGCGATTTCGTCCTGCCGTACGAGAAGAGGATTGTTGACGGCGTGAAGGCGCGCTTCCCCGATCTGCCGGTGTATACGCATACCTGCGGCGCGATCGGCGACCGCCTGGACCTGATGGGCGCTACCGGCACCAATGGCATCGACACGCTCGACCCGCCGCCGCTGGGTACGGTCGAACTGAAGGACGCAAAGCGGCAGATTGCGGGCAAGCAGTTCATCAAGGGCAATCTTGATCCGGTGAATACGATCCTGATGGGCACGCCCGAGCAGGTCACGGCGGCAGCGCGCGAGCGCATCCTGACCGGCGGCCCCGGTGGCGGATACATCCTGAGCACCGCCTGCTCTGTCTCTCCCGCCGCCCCGCCGGAAAATATCGCCAAGCTGCGCGAGGCGGTGGAGGAATTTGGGAAGTACTGAATGAAGAAGTCAGAATTAAGAATGAAGAATGAAGAATGAAGAATTAAGAATTAAGAATGAAGAATGAAGAATGAAATAGAGGTTCCATGCGATCCCTACTCGTAGCGATCAAAGAGATGGCTCCGCTTATCGGCGACGGCGCCATGGGTACCGAATTGCAGAAGGCCGGACTCGAACCCGGCGGTTGCGGCGACGAGTGGAACCTCACTCAACCCGAGCGCGTCCTGCATATTCAGCGCGCTTACGTGGACGCGGGCTCGCAATGCCTGATCACCAACACCTTCGGCTCGAACCGCTTCGTTCTCGCGCGCTACGAACTGGAAAACAAAATCCGCGAGATCGCCACTGCGGGCGCCCGCATCGCGCGCCAGGCGATGGGCGAACGCGGCTGGGTGCTGGGCGACGTCGGCCCCTGCGGCGGGTTCCTGGAACCGTTGGGCGAAATCACGGAAGCAGATCTGGCGGCATCCCTGCGCGAGCAAATCGGCGGGCTGGTTGCCGGCGGCGCCGACGCGATCATCCTCGAAACCATCACTGCGCTCGACGAACTCGCGCTCGGCATCCGTGTGGCGCGTGAACTGGGCGCGCCGTGCGTGATCGCCTCGATGGCCTACGACAAGATGAAGGACGGCAGGTATCGCACCATGATGGGCGTCACGCCCGAGCAGACGGCTGAGGCCGCGAAAGACGCCGACGTGCTCGCCGCCAACTGCGGCACCGGGCTCCAGCCGTTGGACTTCGTGGGCATTGCGCGCCGATACCGCGCCGTCAGCAACAAGCCCATCATGCTCCAGCCCAACGCCGGTCAGCCGCGACTCGAAGGCGCCGAAGTCGTGTATCCCGTATCGCCCGCCGAAATTGCGCCCGACCTGATTTCCCTGACGCGCGAGGCGCAAATCGTGGGCGCCTGCTGCGGATCGAGTCCAGCCCACATTGCGGAATTCGCAAAGCAATTAAGAATGAAGAATGGGGATTGAGCGAGTACGCTCGCGCATTCTTCATTCTTAATTCTTCATTCTTAATTAACAAAGGCCGCCCAGGTTCGAGCGGCCTTCGCCAACTACTAAACTCTAATCGCGGATCAGTTCACTGGCACCTTATTGCGCGGGCGCAATACCTGGGCGACATGTCCGACGAAGTTTCCGATCGCGCCGCCGACCGTCTCCGCCACGCCCGGTTCGTCGTTGTGCCCGGACATTACCTGCTCGATTCTTCCGGCGAGCACACCCAGCGGCTCACCCTTCTGAATGAATCCGTCGATGGCCTCGCTCGGAGCGCCTTCGGGCAGCCACGGTAGCGCCGACAGGATCAGCACCGGCACCTGGGGACGCAGGCGCTTCATCTCGACCGCCGCATCGCCACCGCTCATGCCGGGCATCTGGTAATCCATCACTACCGCATCAACGGCGTGGTTCTGGAACGTACGCAGGCCGCGCTCCGCGTCCGGTTCGGTCAATACCTTGTAGCCCATGCTCTCTAACAGGATGCCGCGAACCTTCAAGCCCTGAAGGTCGTCGTCAATGCATAGAATCTCGCGCCGACGGCTGCTCATTTAAACCCCTTAGGCCCAAATCGGGTAACGACACGTATAAAGGCCGAATTTCACTCTTCTATTTAGTGCAGTTTTCGGGCCAAGCCTACGCGTGTTCGTTTTCATAGAGATACGGTGAGTGTGCAAAATCTTGCAGCGCAGGATTCCTCCTGACTGGGAAAACTCGAGGGCCATGGAGGGAAATTCCCTAGAGCGCGAGTTTGCTCAGTACGGCCAGCAGGACGAACCCGGAGATCAGCCCCAGCGAGGGTAATTTCGACTCCGTCCGGTGGCTCTCCGGGATCAACTGGTCCGAGGCAACGAAGATCATCGCGCCCGCAGCCAGGGCCATTCCGAAGGAAAGCATGCCGTTGAGCATTCCGGCAAACCACACTCCGACTGCTGCCGCGAGCGGTTCGACCAGTCCGCTCAGTGACGCCCAGGCAATCGCGCGCCTTCGCGAGGCTCCCGCAGCGCGTAGGGGCATGGCTACCGCCAAGCCCTCGGGAATGTTCTGTAGCGCGATGGCGACCGCGACAATCACGCCCAGGGATTTACCTCCGCTGGCAAAGGCGACACCGATGGCCAGCCCTTCCGGGATGTGGTGCAGGGTAAGCGCGGCAGCCATCAGCAGACCGAGTTTCTTGGTGGGGCTGGCGGCAATTTCGGGCGCAAAATGCGGCTCCAGGTGCGGGACAGCGAGTTCCAGCAGATAAACGAGGGCCGCGCCTGAAATTAATCCGAGCGCGGCGGCCATGAGTCCGTTGCGTTGCAGCGCCGGCCACAGCAGTGTGATGGACCCGGCAGCGAGCATGACCCCGGCGGAGAAGCCCAGCAGCGTGTCGTACGCACGACGGCTGACGCGCGGTACCAGCGCGATCAGCAGACCACCGAGTCCCGTCGCCAACCCGGCCAGCAGGCTGGCAATCAGCGCCGTGCGCACGTCTCTCCTCCGGCGAACCTTTCTTTTTACGCCGGACGCGCGGATTGCGATGTGATGTGGATTACATCAGAGACAGGCTTTAGGCGTTAGGCTCTAGGGGAGTCTCGCGTGTTCTTGAAATCCACTAACGCCTAAAGCCTAATGCCTAGCGCCTTGGTTTTCAGCTCCAGCGGCGGAAAAACAGCGCGTCGCGGGCGACCTGCTGCGTCTTGTCGGCCAGCGCCGCCAATTGCGCATGGCTCATCGGCGTAAACTCGCGCGCCAGCTTCACGTTTTCTTCCAGTTGCGCGATCGTGTCCACGCCGATGATCACCGTCGAAACCGGCAGCGATAGAACGTAGTAAAGCGCATCCTTGATATTCAACGGTCCGGCCTGCTTCTTGCCGCCGGCGTATGGACCGACGGCGGGCCAGTTCGACAGCAGCCGTCCGCGCGACGGGATCTTCATCCCGATAATTCCCATCTGCTTCTCGACCGCCAGAGGCAGCAGCTTTTCCTGGAAGCTCAGGTGGTGCGGGTCGGCCGCATTCACTGCCATCAGGATCTGGTCGAATGGGAAGCGCCGCAGGCACTCGATGAGAATATCGGGATCGGTGTGGCCGGTGACGCCGAGGAAGCGCACCATCTTCTGCTCGCGCGCCTGTTGAAACGCCTCGATCGCTCCGCCCTTGGCGAAGGCGCGTTCCACGTCGTCCATGGTGGTCATGTGGTGCATCTGCCAGGCATCGAGATGGTCGGTATTGAGCAGCTTGAGCGATTCGTCGAGCAGTTTGAGCGAACCGTCGCGGGTGCGGTCGTGCGACTTGCTGGCCAGGTACGCTTCCTTGCGCCGGCGCTTCATCACCTGCCCGACATAGCGCTGGCTCCAGCGTTCGCTGCCGCCGTACTGCGCGGCGGTGTCAATGTAGTTCACGCCCAGGTCGAGGGCGCGCTC
>DAISJI010000206.1:1989-4624 GCA_036821585.1 Terriglobales bacterium | reverse complement strand
GCGCCGGCGCTGCCTCAATCGCTTCCACGATCTCCGGCGGCAACCCGAAGCGCACGTTTTCCGGCATGACTTCGACTTCCTGCACGTTTGCGAAGCCCTTGCCGCGCAGGAACTTGACCACTTCTTCCACCAGGCACTCCGGCGCCGACGCTCCCGCGGTCAGGGCGACGGTGTTCACGCCTTCCAGCCACTCCGGCCGGATCGCCTTGAAATTCTCGATCAGGTGCGACGAGCGCCCCAGGTTTCGCGCCACTTCCACCAGCCGGTTCGAATTTGAGCTGTTGTCCGACCCGACCACCAGCAGCAGGTCCACTTCATTGGCAATATGCTTCACCGCGACCTGCCGGTTCTCGGTCGCGTAGCAGATGTCCTGCGCCGCCGGTCCCTGCACGTTCGGATACTTCTTCGTCAGCGCCTCGATGATGCCACCCGTCTCGTCCAGGCTGAGCGTCGTCTGCGTCAGGTACGCTACGCGGTCCGGATCGGGCACATCCAGCGCCTCCACCTCTTCCGCCGACCCCACCACTTGCGTCACGCTCGGCGCCTCGCCCAGCGTGCCGATTACCTCGTCGTGATCGTGATGCCCAATCAGGATGAGCGAATATCCCTGCTTGGCAAACTTGACGGCCTCGACGTGCACCTTGGTCACCAGCGGACAAGTGGCGTCAATTACCCGCAGCTTGCGGACGTGGCTGCCGTCCCTGACCTCGGGCGCCACGCCGTGCGCGGAATAAATCACGCGCTCGCCCTCGGGGACTTCCTCGATCTCGTCGACGAAGATCGCGCCCTTGGCCTGGAGCTCCTCCACCACGTAGCGGTTGTGGACGATCTCCTTGCGCACGTAGATGGGCGGCCCGAAGGTCTCCAGGGCAATCCGCACGACGTCGATGGCCCGCACCACTCCGGCGCAGAACCCTCGCGGTTTCAATAACAAAAGCTTCTTTTCAGCCATCCTGGTTACCCGGACACACCCCGCCCGGCGAGTCTCCTGTTCATCAGTATATAGGATGAAAAGCTACCCCGCCCCGATGCATACCGTCAACGTAAACCCCTGAAACTCAGCCAATTACGCCTGACCGGCACATTTCCGCAGGTGAACGGGACGGGCTTTGGGCTTTGACTTGGTTAGCCCCGAAGGGGCGACTCGCTGGTAGCCCAGAGCCTGCCCTGAGCGAAGCCGAAGGGACGAAGTTCTGGGAAACGGATCGCCCAAAACTTGCCGAGCCCCGTAGGGGCGGCGCGTCTTGTTCGCATACGCCGCATACCGTACGCCGCCTTTGCCGCCCTACGGCGTCCGCCCCGCCTTCAACATCTGCTCCGCATGTTTCAACGACGCGTCCGTCACCCGCGCCCCGCTCATCATGCGCGCCAGTTCTTCCTTCCGCTCCGCCGCATCCAACCGCCGGACGGACGTCTTCGTCCGACCGCCAACTTCTTTCTTCTCGATAACGTAATGCTGGTCCGCGAACGACGCGATCTGTGGCAGGTGCGTGATGCACAGCACCTGGCTCGTCCCCGCCAGCGCCTTCAGCTTCTTGCCCACCGCCTCCGCCGCGCTTCCGCCGATTCCAGTATCAATTTCGTCGAACACCAGCGTCCGCTGTAGTCGACGGCGGGTGCCCGGTCGGGTGCCCCGGTCTAGCCCGGTTTTGGCTAGGCCGGGGGTGTTCCCTTCCACCGTCGCCTTCAGCGCCAGCATCACGCGCGACAATTCGCCCCCGCTCGCGATCTTCTCCACCGGACGCAGCGGCTCCCCCGCATTGGTCGCAATCATGTACCGCACCCGGTCGAATCCGGCGGCCGTCCAATTCTCTTCCGCATCCGTTCCGTCAATCTCGATTCGGAAGCGCGCCTTCATCGCCAGATCGTTGATCTCCGCCTCGACGACTTTCTCCAGCTTTCGTCCCGCCGTCGCCCGCTGCTGCGACACCGCCCGTGCCGCCTGCAAATAATGCGTACCAGCCGCAGCCAACTCCGAGCGCAGTTTCTTCAGCACGTCGTCCTTGTTTTCCAGCTCGTTCAGCTTGCGCGCGACCTCTTCCCCGAACGCGATCACCTCGCCCAGCGTCTGCCCATACTTGCGCTTCAGCCGGTCGAGCGCCGCCAGCCGTTCCTCGATCTCCGCCAGGCGCTCCGGCGACGCATTCACCCCCGCCGCATAATCCCGCAGCGTGACTCCCACATCCTCGGCCGCCAGCCGCGCCGACTCCAGTTGCACCGCGTGCTCCCGCCACTTCTCGTCATAGCGCGCCAGCTCTTCCAGTTGCCGCGACGCCGCCCGCAGCGAACTCGCCGCGCTTCCCTCGCCTTCATACAGCAGGTCGTACGCGCTCATCGCCGCCGCATAAATCTTCTCCGCGTTGGCGAGCACGCGCTTTTTGGCTTCCAGCGTTTCGTCTTCGCCCGCCACCAACCGCGCCGCCTCGATTTCTTTTTTCTGAAAACTCCACAGGTCGAGCATGCGCAACCGGTCCTGCTCGTCGCGTTCCAACTCCGCGATGCGCTGCGCCAACTGCTTCCACGCGCGATACGTCTCCGCCACCGGTGCACCGTCCACGCCCGCATACGCGTCCAGCAATTCCAGCCGCGCCGCTGCATCGAACCCGAGGATCGCCTCGTTCTGCGCGTGCACCGA
>DAISJI010000206.1:0-1889 GCA_036821585.1 Terriglobales bacterium | reverse complement strand
ATGCTCTATAATTTCCCTGAACGATGTCTAACACTGCGTTGTTTTCCTCCGTCGTAGGCGGCGAGATCGCGAATCTCCTCTGGCTGACTGGACCGGTGGCCAAGGTTGTTCTCGTCATTCTGTTGTTCTTCAGCGTCTATTCCTGGTCCATCATCATTGCCCGCTACAACCTGCTGCGCCGCGCGCGTGTGCAGAGCGGACGTTTTCTGCGCGCCTTCCGCAAGGCCCAGCGCTTTCAGGACATCTCCGCCGTGGCCGAGCAGTTCCGGCCCAGTCCGCTCGTCGACGTCTTTGAACGCGGATACGAAGAGTACAAGCGCCGGGGATCGCCCATGGCCGTCCAGCGCGCCATGCAGATCGCCGCTTCCGAAGCCCTGACCCGCTTCGAGCGCCGCCTGCCCTGGCTCGCCATCACCGCCGCCGCCACGCCGTTCATCGGCCTGTTCGGCACCGTCTGGGGCATCATCGACGCCTTCCACGGTCTCGGCACCGCCGGCGCCGCCACTCTGCGCGCCGTCGCGCCCGGTGTTTCGGAAGCTCTTATCACCACCGCCGCCGGACTCTTTGCCGCCATCCCCGCGCTCATCGCCTACAACCTGTTCGGCAACGATATCCGCGAGTTCGCCGCGCGCATGGACGACTTCTCCCTCGAGATGCTCAACACCCTGGAGCGCGCCGCGCAGCCCGCGCCGGCCTCGGAGTTGCGCTAGATGGCTTTCACCGATACGAACGGCCGCACGCGTTCGTCGCTCGCCGACATCAATATCACTCCCCTCGTCGACGTTGTCCTCGTCCTCCTGATCATCTTCATGATCACCGCGCCCGTTCTCCAGTCGGGCATCGACGTGGACGTGCCCAAGACCAGGACCGTCAGGGAAATCACCGAAGAGCGGATCGTCATCAGCGTCGACAGCAAGCAACGCCTGTTCATCGGCAACGAGCCGGTGAATATCCACGAGCTCGGCGCCCGTCTTCACCAGAAGATCCGCGACCCCGAGAACCAGTCGATTTATGTTCGCTGCGACAAGGAAGTGCCCTACGGCGTCCTCGCCGCGGTCATGGACGAAACCAAGGCGGCCGGCTTCACCAAGGTCGCCCTCGTTACGCAGCCGTTTACGGAAAATGCCAGCAAGAATTGATATTTGGGAGAAGAGCGAGGACTGGCAGCAGCCCGTGGCGTGGTCTGTCGCCCTCCACACGTTCCTCTTCGGCGGCATCCTGATGTACGCCGCCATCCTCGGCAGTATGCACGGCGAAAATTGGGGCGGCGCCGGCGGCGGTGGCTCGATCGGCGTCGAACTGGTAAGCAATATTCCCTTGCCGCGTCCGGCCACCGCGACCGAAAACATCCTCGCCAACGAATCCAAGGGCCTGACGGAATCGGAACCGCGCAAAATCGAGGAAACGCCCGACGCCATTCCCATTCCCGATAAGGCCACCAAGGTTCGTCCCGAGCCTCGCCCGCGCGCCTCCGAAACCAGGGCCCGTGAGGTACCTCCGCCTCCTCCGACTAACGTTGTTCCCTTCGGACAGGGCGGTCCCATCAGCGCCGGCATGTACGGTACCTTCAACGCCGCGGGCGCCAAGGGTGGCTTCGGATTCACCGGCGGCGGCGGCGATTTCGGCGCCCGCTACGGCTGGTACGTGAAAGTCGTTCGCGACAAGGTTGCCGAGAACTGGCTGAAGTACGAAGTCGATCCCGGTATTCACGATGCCCGGCGCGTCTACCTCACCTTCGACATCACCCGCACCGGCCAGCCGGCGAATATCCAGATTGAGCAGTCCAGCGGCGTGCCCTCACTCGACCAGTCGGCCACCCGCGCCCTGCAACGCATCGATTCCTTCGGCCCCTTGCCCAACGACTACGCCGGCAACCGCGTATCGGTGGA
>DAISJI010000205.1:2244-4709 GCA_036821585.1 Terriglobales bacterium | reverse complement strand
TCGCTACGCTCAGGATGACACTCCCAAAACGCTCTCAGTTCCTGGTTACCAGGCCGCGACGGATGGCGAGGACGGTCTGGCGGATCTCGTCGGCGTCGGAAGCCTCCGGTAACATTTTCAGGTATGTCTCAAGGTCCTCCACCGCGCCCCGCAGTTGGCCGAGGTTATAGCGCAGGCCGGCGCGCTGGCGTACGTCCTCCGGGGAGCGAGGATAAATAGCGAGAACCATATCGACGACGGCGAGAGCGCGCTTGAGTTTGCGCGACGAGAGATAGATTCCCTTCAAGTTATTCAGCATGCGCGTCAGTATCTGACGGCGCGTCATGGACATCAGGAAGTGGGGCTGCAGCGCCATCTGGCCGGCGTAGATTTCGTCCAGCCGGCGCTGGCAGTCGTCGGCAGTCATGATGCGGCCGGAGTTGAAGGCGTCGATGAACGTCTCGCGGCCGTCCTGGTCGTAATGCTTGAGCAGAAAATGTCCGGGCATGCCGACGCCGAAGAGGGGAAACCCGACGCGGCGCGCGACTTCCAGGTAAACCAGCGCCAGCGTGATGGGTATGCCGGTCTTGCGCTCGAGCACGTCGTTGAGAAACGAATTACGCGGATCGTAGTAGTCATCGCAATTGCCGCAGAATCCCTCTTCGTCAAAAAGTACCGTATTGAGGGCGGCGATAACGTCGCGCGTCTCGGCGACATGGGGCACGCGGGATTGGACGCGCGCGGCAAGGTCGTTCAGCGTTGCGAGATAAGGAGCGAAGGCAAGGCCGGGATATTCGATGCGCGCAATCGTCAGCGCAGCCTCGGCCAACAGGATGTGGTCATCGTCGGCTTCCAGCAGCGAAGCAAAGTCGGCGGCGAGACGGTGCGCGTCCAGAGCCATTGCAGTAATAGATGCGGGGCGACAGTAATAAGTAATAAGTAATAAGTAATAAGCGACCGCCGGTAATGCAGATCGCAGCAGCGGGCCAACTGCTAATCACCTATCAGCGTCAAACGGACCGGGCGAGGACGAGGGTAATGTCGTCGGGCTGTTCGGCGGCGCCGATCCAGTCGAGAACGGCGGCGATAACGATATCCGAAATTCGCTCCAGGGGCAGGAGCCGGTTCTGGCGCACAAGATCGATCAGGCGTTTTTCGCCGAATTCGTCGAAGTCGTTCTCGGGCTCGGTTAAGCCGTCGCTGTAAGCCAGGACGACGTCGCCCGTAGCCAGGCGCACCGAGCCTTCCTCGTAGCTGACCGTGTCGAAGAGGCCAACGACCGTGCCGCCGGTGTCAAGACGGCGGGTTTCACCGTCGGCGCCGAGGACAACCGGAGGGAGATGTCCCGCGTTGCAGTAGTTCAGGATTTGCGTATGGCTGGAATAGGTGCTGAAGAAGAGCGTCGCGTATTTTTCCAGCGGCGTGCTGCGGTAAAGCTGCCGGTTGAGCAGCGTCATCAGGCGCGCGGGCGAGAGATCGCCGTTAGCATAGGCGAGCGAAGCTCCCGTGTAGCCGGCGGCGGCCGCCCCGGCCATCGCGGGAACGACGGCGGCTTCCAGGCTGTAGGCGCGCACGGCGGAGTGAATGGTCGCCATCAGCAACGCGGCTGAGATTCCCTTCCCGCTGACGTCACCGGCGGCAATCGCGACCTTTCCTTCCTCGAAGGGCAGGAAATCGTAGTAGTCGCCGCTGACGGTACGCGCGGGGCGGCAGATTCCGTACACCTCGAGCCCGGGGACTTCGTGGGTGTGCGTCGGAAAGAGTTGCGCCTGCACTTCCTGCGCGATCACCAGTTCGTTCTCCAGGCGCTGCTTTTCCTTCTGCTCGACCAGCAGGCGCTCGAGCGAGGTGGTCATGGAATTGAAGGAACGCTCCAGCGCGCCGAGTTGATCGTCGCGCTTGACCTCGATGCGGTGCGCCAGGTTGCCCTGGTTGACGTGCTCGGTGGCGACGTACAGCCCGGCGATGGAACGGGTCATGGTGCGCGTGAGGCGCAGGCCGATGAAGAGAGCGAACAGTTCGATGACGGCGAATATGATGGCGACCGCCACCAGCACGCCGACGATGAAGTTGGTGGATTGCCCGACGGTGACGAACAGGCGCGCATAGAGCAACGACGGCCGCGTGAGCACACCGAGTAGCGCGCTGCGGTTCTGTCCGGTCCGCCAGTCCATTACGTCGACGATGGTGCCGCCGGTAATCATGCGGTCCAGGGTGCGCGTGGGCGGAGGCAGCTTGCCGGCGCGGAGGGTGGGCGTCTCAGCGTTCGTCGATTTCAGATCGAGGGTCTCATCGCCCACGGTGAGTTTCGACTCGCTCTTCGTGCTGGAACTGACGTGGAGGCCTCCCTGCTGGTCCTGTTTTTCGGCAGCGGGGCGCGCGCTGAAGAGAGCGAGCGAAACTTCGCCGAGGCCGGCGCCGATGCGCTCCAGCATCTTGTCGTCGAGGGGCAGGCTGGAGATGACAGTCAGCTTTTCCTTTCCGGC
>DAISJI010000205.1:0-2144 GCA_036821585.1 Terriglobales bacterium | reverse complement strand
AGCGAAAATTGCATGCGCGATCCACCGATGATAGCACCGGAACGGAGTGCGTTCCTGTCCAAGGAATACGCAGGAAATGACGCGCAAGTTTCGTTCGCGCGGCCGAAATTCGAAATTCGGAATCCGAAGTGCGGTCAGATTTCGGGATAGAAGTCGAAGAACGCTTGCAGGCTGGTGCGGAGTTGTTTTTCGATATCGTCTTTGCTGCCCTCGAGCACGTGCATGGTGACGTGGGCCTCGCGTCCGTTCTTGAGCTGGATGGGAGCTTGGCCGACTTCAACGATTTCGTCGGCCGGAAGCAGGCGCAGTCCGTAAACAAGAATGAGATTTGCCATATGAGGATTGTAATAAGTAATGAGTAATATGCGCCCCCTCAAGGCCCGACTTATTACTCATTACTTATTACTCGTTTACAATGCAGCGGTGATGCGGAAAGTCTTCATGATCGTTACGTGCGCGCTGGTTGCGACCGCGGCGGCACAACAGGCCGCGCCGCCCAAGCAGACCCCACCCGTGAAAGTGAACGTCCTCAACGTCTGCGCCCCGACCGACGCAGAGCAAAAGGAGATATCGACGGCGCTGGCCACAGTCCCGCGACGGCCGCAGTTCTCCGCCGACTTCGAGGTGGCGCGCGGGCACAGCTCACTGGAAAGCTCGTCGAGCGACTGGGTGCGCATTCGCCGCGATTTCGCGGGCGGTCCGTTCAGCGTCGGCCAGTTCCTTTTCAGCAGCGACGCGCAGGTAAGCCGCGAAACGGTGGTGCTGGTTTCCAAAGAAGCCAAGGGCGTGACGCAGATCGCGCTGGAAGACGAGGCGACCGCGCCGGTGACCGCGTCGGCGCTGCTGTCGACGAACACGCCGGTGAACCGCATCAGCCTGGAGCGCTTCGGCAAGGCGCACCTGGTGCTGGCCCGTTGCCCGGAAGGGGACCAATCCAAGTACGAACCGCTATTCGGGACAGCGTCGGAAATCATGGCGGCGTACCGCACCGCGAGCGGGGCGCGCGAGGTCGTGCCCGCGGAGTTAGGCAGGCTGAGCCTGGGTATAGGTCCGGGATATCGGCCGCCGCGCGTGAAGCCAATGGGGAAGAAATAGGCAGTCGTCAGTCGTCAGTCTTCAGTCGTCAGTCGTCAGGCTTTAGACTCTAGGGAATCAGTGATTTACTTCGGTACTTTCTGCAGGCCAGATAATCTAAGAAGACATAATGTCCGACAACGTACGCAAAACTGTCATTATCGGCTCCGGCTGCGCCGGACTTACGGCCGCGCTCTACACCGCGCGCGCCAACCTGAAACCGCTGGTCATCCAGGGACACGAGCCGGGCGGACAGCTCTCGCTCACCACGCTGGTAGAAAATTTTCCCGGCTGGCCGGAAGGGATACAGGGTCCGGAGCTGATCGAGAACATGCGCAAGCAGGCGGAGCGCTTTGGCACCGAGTACCTGACGGCCGACGTGACCGGCTCCGACCTGAAGGCGAGTCCATTCGTTCTGCACACGAGCAAGGGCGATATCAAAACGGAAACGCTGATCATCGCCAGCGGGGCGTCGGCGCGCTGGCTGGGCCTGCCGAACGAGCAGTCGCTCATCGGGCACGGCGTGTCGTCGTGCGCGACCTGCGACGGATTTTTCTTCTCCGGCAAGGAGATCGCGGTCATCGGCGGCGGCGACTCGGCGATGGAGGAAGCGCTGTTCCTGACCCGTTTCGCGACCAAGGTCACGATCATCCATCGGCGCGACAGTTTCCGCGCTTCCAAGATCATGATGGAGCGCGCGCTGAAGCATCCGAAGATCCAGTTCCTTACCGATACCATTGTGGAAGACGTGCTGGACGCCAAGAAGAAGGAAGTGACGGGGCTGCGGCTGCGCAACCTGAAAACCGGCGAGAGCTGGGACTTCCCGGCCAGCGCGATGTTTTTGGGGATCGGGCACACCCCAAATACCGGCTTCCTCAAAGGACAACTGGAAGCCGACGCCGACGGATACCTGCTGGTGCGCGATTACGTGCATACGGGAGTGCCCGGCGTGTACGCGTGCGGTGACGTGGCGGACCGGAGATATCGGCAGGCGATCACTGCGGCCGGGACCGGCTGCATGGCGGCGCTGGAAGTGGAGAAATTTCTGGAGGCGAAGGGGAAGTAGGGCT
>DAISJI010000204.1:0-4710 GCA_036821585.1 Terriglobales bacterium | reverse complement strand
CCGAGCATCGCAAGAACATCTCGACCGCACAGTATCCCGCGGGACACATGGTCTACATCCAGCTCCAGTCGCTGAACAAGCTCAAGCAGGACGTCGCGGCGTTCATGCAGCAGGCGCTGAGCGAGAGGGCGGGGAAGGATTTGGGGAAGTAGTCGTCAGTGGGGACATTCGAGCTAAATCTCGGTCTCCAATGGTGCCGGGGGAGGGTGTGATGGGAAAAATCAACTGGGGGAGGGTTGTCCTCTGCGGAATTGTGGCCGGCCTCGCCTGGACTGTGCTCTCTTCCATTGTCACCGCTTTCTTCGCCAGAGATTTCGTGGCCGCGGTGCCCGGTGCGAGATTGTCCGCACCAAGCCTTGGTTTGGTCGCGTTTCTGTTTATCGTAAACCTCGTGATGGGCATCTGGGCCATGTGGCTTTATGCGGCCATCCGTCCGCGCTACGGTCCGGGGCCAAAGACCGCCGTGTTGACGGGATTTTCTTGGTGGGTCATAAGCAGCCTCATCGATGCCACCTGGGGGTCTTTCGGATTCGTCGCCCCAAAAGCCATTCTGGCGCCGATGGCGGCATCCCTTCCCGCAATCATCGTCGCGGCAGTGGTGGGGGCGTGGCTTTATCGGGAATAAAGCGGAAATGCGGAGACGGACCTGGGTCGCTGATTTCGTTACGCCAGCTTTTCCGGCGTCCAGACCAGCACTTCCAGATAGCGGGCGAAGTGCAGCAATGGCGGTTCGGACGGCAGCTCAATCCCCGCCGCAAGCGCCACGGTGTTCGGAGAAGATGCAGGTTCCTCCACTCGGACGCGCGAACATCCCACGACGCACAAAACCGGCGCGTCGTGGGGACCCCGCCGAGCCCGACGCCCAAAAGCGGGGCGTCTGGTTCCCGCGTGCGTCCTCGGTCGGAATGACAATTCAGAGAGAGCGCGTTTTCGGGCGGAATGAGTGACCCGACCTGGTCACTTTGACCGGTGACGTAGGTCACGGCGTCCGGCTCACCCCTGCCATTAAAAGAGACTTGTAGGTAAAGAGGTCAACAATGCTTTCCACCACTTCCGAGTACGCTCTGCGCGCTCTCGCCGAGCTCGCCCGCATCTCCCGCGGCAAGGTCATGCTGGGCCGCGACCTGGCCAAGCAGACCGGCATCCCGCCCAAGTACCTGGCCAAGGTCATGCTTTCGCTGCGCAATGCGGGCCTGGTCACGGCCACGCGCGGCACCCACGGCGGCTACACGCTGCAGCGCCCCGCCGACGCCATTCACCTCGCCGACATCGTGCAGGTCTTCGACGGCCCCACCACCGCGCCACGCTGCCTGCTTCGCGGCGGCCACAAGTGCGCCGACAACGACTGCTGCACCGCGCACGAGTACTGGGGCAAGGTGCGAAGCACTTACATGGACTTCCTCGAGCACACCACGCTCATCGATATTTCCGTCACCGCGCACGAGTCGCAGTTGACCCGCACCGCGCGCAAACCGGCGGTGCATTGAAAAGCGGGCTCCGGGCTTCGGGCATCCGGCAAAGAAAAAGGCTTTAGGCTTTAGCGATTAGGCGTCAGGAACTTCAGCGACAATTCCTAACCCTCAATCCCTAACGCCTAAAGCATAATGCTTTAAAGCTTAAGCCTGCTTACCGCCCCTGTCTGCTTGGAACGTCGGCAGTAGTGACTTCGACCGTGCCGTACTTCTCCAGCCAGGTCTTGATCTTCGACGCGTCGCCCACCGCGACTACCTGGATGGCTCCGGCGTTCACGTACTTCTTCGCCACTCTCTGGATATCGGCCGGCGTCACTTTCATCACCTGTGCCGCGTAGTTGTCCCAGTAGTCGGCGGGGAAGCCGTACACCTCGGAGGTCACCGCGTAATCCAGCGTCTGCTGCGGCCGCTCCAGCGAGAGCGCGAAGCGCGCCACGATGGCCCGCTTCGCGCGCTGCAACTCATCGGCAGGCACCGGTTGCTCGACGATGCGATGGATCTCGTTGAAGAACTCGGTCATCGCGCCGTTGGTAACGTCGGTACGAACTTCGCTGTTCGCCACCCACGTGCCCACGTACTGCTCCGACGACAACCGGCTGTACGCGCCGTAGGTATAGCCGTGGTCCTCGCGCAGGTTCATGAACAGGCGCGCGCCCGCTCCGCCGCCGACGATGGTGTTCATCACGGTGGCGGCGATGAAGTCCGGACTGCGCCGGTCCAGCGCCAGGTTGCCGAGCAGCAGGTTGGTCTGCACCGACCCCGGACGATCCACCAGGAAGATCTTCGACACGGTCGCTGCCGTCGGGTTGGCCGGCAAGTTGGGCTTGAACGACGTCTGCTTCCAGTCGCCCAGCCACTGCTTCAACTTCACCATCAATTCGGCCGGCTTCACGTCGCCCGAGATGGCGAGGATGGCATTCTGCGGGACGTAGCGCTCGTCGTGCCACGCCGCCAGCATCTCCGGCGTCTGCGACTGGATCTGCTCGGCAGTTGGCGACACCGTTGCCGCCGGATGATCGCCATACACCGCCTTCAGGAAGCGCTCGTTGGCGAGAAACGTCGGCTGCGACCGCTGCTGGCGTAATTGGAACGTCTGCCGCTGCTTTGCCTGACTCAATTCGGTTGCTGGAAATGTCGGGTGCAGAAGCACATCCACCGCAATATCAAACCATTGCTCGAAGTTCTCGCTCAACCCGGAAGCGCGCAGCGTTGTCGCTACGTCACCCGAACGCGTTCCCGCCTGGATCTGCGCCCCGAGTTTCTCGATCTCTTCCGCAAGTTGCTTGGCGTTGCGTGTCTTCGTACCCTGGCGGAGCATCCCCGCCGTCATTTCGGCGGTGCCTTGCTTGCCCGCCGGGTCGTAAAGCGCGCCCGCCCCGTTCAACATCAACTGCGTGGTGACGGTCGCGAAGCGGTGGTCTTCCAGGATCAGCACCCGCACGCCGTTGGGCAGCATCGCCTTGAACGGCCGGGGCAGCGTGACGTGCAGGATCTCGTTCGAGATCGGCGCCTTGTTCATGCGCTCGACCTTGCTCCGCTGCACCGACTCCATGTTCTGTTCCGGCGCCTGCGCCACCGCGGCCACCGACAGTGCCACTAGCAGGAGCAGCGCCATCACCGAGCGTCCGGCAATTCTCATGATTGTTTTCATTGCAATGCTCCTTTATTGACCGGCCGTCGCTGCGGCCTTCTTGGGCACAGTGGTCACCACCGTGCGGTTCGTCTCGACCAGGTACTGCGCGGCCACCCGCTGCACGTCCGCCGGGGTTACCGCCGCGTACTTCTGCACCATCGTGTTGACCAGGTCGGGATCGTTGAAATAAACCGTGTCCTGCCCCATGGTCGTGGCGCGGCTCAACGTAGTCTGTAGCTGGTTGGCGCGGCGCGTCTTCACGCCGGCCACCACCTTGGCCAGCTCCCACGCCGCGGGCGGCTCGGTCTTGATGCGATCCACTTCGGCGTAGATGACCTTTTCGATTTCGGCCATGTCCTTACCCGGACGCGGCTGCACGCCGAAGGTGACCAGACCCGTTCCGCGGCTTGCTTGCGCGAAACCCTGAATGGCGATCGCGAGTTGCTGCTCCCGCACCAGCTTCTGATACAGCCGCGACGACTGCCCTCCCGCCAGGATGTCCATCAGCACGCTCAACGCGTACTGGTCGGGCGTGTTGCCGCGCGCTCCCTTGAACACGATCTGCAGCCGCGGGAAGGGCGCGAACGCGTCTTCCACGGTCGCGCGGCGCTCCGCCGCCTGCTTGGGCTCGGTCATGTCCGGCTCCGCCGGCTGCGGTTGCGAGGGGATGTCCTCGAAGTACTTCTTCACCTTCGCCAGCGCCACCTTGCTGTCGAAGTCGCCGACCAGCGTGAGCACCACGTTGTTGGGTGCGTAATAGGTCTTGAAGAACTGCTGCACATCGCTGATCGTCGCCGCGTTCAGGTCGTCCATGGAGCCGATGGTGGAGTGCTTGTAGGCGAAGTTGTCGTACACCGTGGACAGCACCACTTCCTGGGTTTTGCCGTAGGGCTGGTTATCGACCCGGAGCCGCCGCTCTTCCTGCACCGCGTTGCGCTGGTTGTCCAGGTTCGCCTGGTTCACGGCAAGCGAGCGCATCCGGTCCGACTCGACGAACAATCCGAGGTCGAGCTGGTTCGCGGGCAGCGACTCGAAGTAGTTGGTGCGGTCGGCGTTGGTGCTGCCGTTCATGGTGCCGCCGTTCTCTTCGATCAGCAGCATGTGCTCGCCCTTGCCGACGTTCTGCGAGCCCTGGAACATCATGTGTTCAAAAAGGTGGGCGAAGCCGGTGCGGCCCTTTACTTCGTTCCGCGATCCGACGTTGAAGGTGAGCGCGATCGCGTAGGTGGGCGCGCTGTGGTCTTCCGACAGGATGACCCGCAAACCGTTCTTCAGTTTTATGTCCTGGAATGCGATCTTGCGGCCGCCCTGGTCTGCGCCGATGGCGAGCGGCGTCAGGCACGCCAGGCAGAGCACGACGGCGCCGAGTTTCTTCAGCATGGAAATCTCCTTAAATTGCATTGGGGCGCTGATATTTCTAAGACCTGCGCGGGAAATCTCTCCCGGGCTGCCGAGTGTACCCCGCGCCGCCATGCGGGCGGTCTTTAATTTTGTAAAGAAATCCCGTCCACGCTCGACGGTTGACCACGACGATTGACGGAGAAAGTCTTACTGGCGACCGGCTAATGGCGACTAAGGATTTGGCTGCCCCCCAGGGATTCGAAC
>DAISJI010000203.1:0-4716 GCA_036821585.1 Terriglobales bacterium | reverse complement strand
ACGATCTCGCGCCCGCCGCAATGCGGGCACTTCACTACGTCCTTCAGCGCCATCCCCATGCTGGAATTCTACAGTGCTCGCCTCGGGCGCCGGCGACTGACTCTCTGCTGCGCTTGACAGTGCGGTAGGGCGGGCCTACGATTCCGCTCAACGTGGGGTGACCTATGATGACGATCGAGCAGCGCACCATTGACCATGATGTAACCGTTCTCCAGGTGCAGGGCCGCATCAGCCTGGGCCGCGATTCGCAGGAACTGGAGTGGAAAGTTGACGACCTCCTGAAGGCTCAGGCGAAGCGGATCGTGCTCGACCTGGCGGGTGTGACCTTTCTCGACAGCACCGGCATTGGCATCATCGTCATGTGTGGCGGGAAACTGAAGAAGACAGGTGGAGAGCTGCGTATTTCCGGCCCTACCGGCATCGTCGCCAACACGCTTGCGCTGTGCAAGGTCTCCGAAATTGTCCCCATATTCGCTACCCTCGACCAGGCGGCATCTTCTTTCGGGATGGCGGCGGGTGCCGCCTAGAGATTGACCGTTCAAACGTTCGTTTGAACCGCTGGTTGGGCTGCGAATTCCTGTGATTTCCTGCCTCTTTCCCATTTAGAATCTAGGGTTCTTCATTCGTCGTTTTTCCCACAAGGACTATTTATGCCTGAAGCCACGGTTCAACATGCGCCCCCCACTCCTCCCCTGGTGGCGTTGAGCGAAGACGAAATCCTGTTTCGCGACAACATCCGGCAGTTTGCCGACGAAAACATCCGCCCGCTTTCGCGCGAGATGGACGAGAAGGGCGTGTTCGATCACGGGTTGATCGAACAGTTCTTCCAGCTCGGACTGATGGGCATCGAGATCCCCGAGCAATTCGGTGGCGGGGCGGGAACTTTCTTCGAGGCCATCCTGGCGGTGGAAGAGCTGTCGCGCGTGGACGCATCCGCGGGCGTGATTGTGGACGTCCAGAACACGCTGGTGAACAATGCGCTGCTGCGCTGGACCACCGAAGACCAGAAGAAGCGCTACCTTCCGAAGATGGCTGCCGGCACCGTCGGCGCCTATGCGCTGAGCGAAGCCAGTTCCGGTTCGGACGCGTTTGCGCTGACCACCAAAGCCGAACTCAAGGGCAGCGAGTACGTCCTGAACGGCCAAAAGTTGTGGATCACGAACGCCAAGGAAGCGGGCGTGTTCATCCTGTTTGCGACCGTCGATCCGGCGGCGGGATACAAGGGCATCACCGGCTTCATCGTTGACAAGGAGGCTCCGGGATTCACGGTTGGCAAGAAGGAAGACAAGCTGGGCATACGGGCGTCGTCCACCTGCGAGCTGATCCTGGAAGACTGCAAGGTACCGAAAGAGAACGTGATCGGCGAAGTCGGGAAGGGATACAAGATCGCCATCGAGACCCTGAACGAGGGCCGCATCGGCATCGGGGCACAGATGGTCGGCGTGGCGCGCGGCGCGTGGGAGCACGCGCTCAAGTACGCGCGGGAGCGCAAGCAGTTTGGCAAGCCGATCTCCGAGTTCCAGGCTGTCCAGTTCCAACTCGCGCAGATGGGTACCGAAATCGAGGCGGCGCGCCTGATGGTGTACAACGCGGCGCGCATGAAAGACGCGGGCATGAACTTCGTGAAGGAAGCCGCGATGGCGAAGCTGTTCTCCTCGCAGGTGGCGGAGCGCGTCTGTTCGCTGGCGGTCGAGATTTATGGCGGGTACGGCTTCACCAGGGATTATCCGGTCGAGAAATATTTCCGGGACTGCAAGATCGGAAAGATCTACGAGGGAACTTCGAATATGCAATTGGCCACCATCGCCAAGATCGTCCTCAGCGGCAAGTAAGCTGCAAACTTTTGCGGTTGCCCCACCCTTATCGCTCCTGGTTTTGGAGCGATAGGGTGGGGATTCTATTGCCGTTAATCCGCGCCTGACATAAGATTCGTTTTCTTCCTCACCGTTTTCCGCAATGCGTTAACCGGAGCGTTAGCGATTGTGGCGTACCCAGGAGCCCCGTGGAATTCGCACCTGTACAGCATTTGATGGACTTGGCGGCCGTGCACGCTTTTTATATCGGTCTGCTCGAGGGAGCGCTCGGGCACCCGGTGCCGGTGCCGCGCGAAGTTGGTACCGGCGGCGACAAGGTCGCCCAGTCGGTGAACTCGCTCGAGCACTGGCTCCACCTGCTCGATATGGCGATCGCTCCGCTCATGGTTCGCGACGGCCTCAAGGACTCCACCAGCACCGACACGGCGGAAGCGCTGCTGCGCCACTTCTGCCGCCGGGCGTCGGGCTCCGATCCCGACCGCGACAAGACGGACTTCGTGATCACGTTTCTGTACCGCACCAGCGTGCCGCCGGAGCGCCAGGTGAGGCCGGAAGTGGACGTGGACGAGCCGTCGGAATTCGAAGAAGAGGTGTACACGTTCCTCGGAGACGAGGAAGTGGTGCAACTGCCGGAAGAACACCGTCAACTGTTGCGCGAGTTCCCGTTCGTGCGCCAGGAAGTGGACGAGATGCGGACCTTCGACGAGCTGATGGACTCGGGCGTGATCCAGCGCGTACGTGAAATCAAGCAGCGCTTCGGCAAGTCGTTTTACCACCCGCGCGTGCTGGCCACCATTGCGGAATACAACGTCTATTTCGGTCAGCACTTCGATGAGCTGTTCAAGCAGACGGCGCAACATATCAAGTCCTTCGCGGCCACGGTGCAGGAGCAGGGCGGGAGCATCATGAGCCGGGTGGACGGCGACGTTACGGTGAAGCACCTCACCGAGGTCAAGGAAAGCGAAGTGCTCAACGCCGAGTATGGCAGCGCGCAGGAGAGCTTCCGCAAGATCTCGATGTTCAAGAAAGCCGTGGATACGCGCACCAGGAGTGGCTCACGCCCGATGGCGCCGGGGCAGGAGCACCACGCGCCCGCGATATCTACCGGGCGCTCTCCCGGCCACGCACCGGCGCCGGCGTTGGCAGCGAGCGTGCCGTGGGTCGAGCAGGTACCGTCGGCCATCAACCCCGCGGTCGAGCAGGGTAAGCTGCGCACGATGGAGGATTCGATCCGCAACTTCGTCCTCGCAGCGGACCCCAAGGCGGCGAACATCGTGCCGCTGCGGAATGGGAACCTGGTGCTGAGCGGTGCCGAGGTCGATGCGTTCCGAACCGATTACGGTGGCGAGAAGAGTTTCCGGGCGGATTACGCGGCGTCACTGCGAACGATCATGGCGCTGCAAGGCCGCTTTTTGGCGGAAATATTTGAATTCAAGGCAAGGCAGGGTTCGGCGTACCTGTGGAAGCCTCACGCGGACGCTCTCACCTGGCTGGTGACGGCGGCACAAAAGGTCGAGCAACAGTGCGGGGAAATATTGAAGGTCGCGGATCAGCGTGGGTTGGCGGATAAAGCAGCCATCTTGAATGCGTCCGTGCAAAAGCTGAAAACGCACATTCAAATGGCGGCCAAAGCGCTGCAAGGGAACGTAGGATAGTTCGCTCGATAGAGTGTCAACCGGAAACGTTTCTGGATAGTGGTGCAGTTTGAATCGTGGGAGATTGACCTGCTCCCCATCTTTAGTTCGCGGATAATGAGACTTTCTCCCGGTTTTGATGCTCCCATTGGGCCTTTCCCTGTTCCCTGGAGCATGCGATGGAAGCGGGGATTGCCGACCAAGTATGGACAGTGGAGGAATTTACTAACCTATTGCAAACAAAGGAACTCCTGGCATATTTTGTCAAGGAATTGTTGACCGGGCAGAAACCTTCGTATACGCTCGTGCGTCTAAGCAATAGACGGCTACGAAGGGAATTTGCTGTGAGCGCGGGCGCACTCGTACTGACGAATTTCGGAAGCGAGGAGTGGACGGCAGAGCTATATGGCTCATTGTCGGTCGCCTCCGAATTGGCGGAGATGGTGAAGAATCGCGGCCAGGCGATTCGCATGGCCTATATCCTGTGGCGTCTGAGCGGGCGTTGTGACGCGTTTCTCGACCGTACCCATGACATCATGGAAGGGCGCATCCAGCCCGTAATGAAGCCAGAACAAAAGGAATTCACTACGGAACAGGCGCAAGAGACTATTCACTCTCTACGCCAATTGGCAATTGTTCTCTCGGGTGTTTACGACGACGCAAGACGTAAACGCTTGACGAACAATTCATTGTTGGGCGGCCCATTGAGCAGACTGCGTCTTGGTGCCGAAGAAATGCTGAATATTGCTGATTGGTTAGATCAGATCATCGAGCCTGCGGGCGTTGAGGGTGTGTTCGCTAGAGCACAAGGCGAAAGAGAGCGTGGCGAGGTATTCGACTTAAGCCACATTTGATTGCCGCTAAAAGTCCAAGTCACCGCGACGCCGCATAAGTATCTTCAATCACTCGACAAACCCACTCGCCGACGAATTGTCGATAAACTTACGTCAATCGCGGCGAATCCAGCGGATAGCCGCCTGTCGTACCCGCTGACAAACAGCGGCAAGCGTAGTACCAGGGTTGGAGGGTATCGCATCTTATTTGAAGTCGATGAGACTACCCTCACTGTGGCGGATATAGGCCCACGAGGCCAAATCTATCGCAAGGCGTAATCCCCCGGCCTGATCTTCAAACTGCACCACCACGCCAGTCCCGCGGCGGACTTACCTGACTCGCACGCAGTTAACTCACTGTGCCGCGACCGCCGCGTTCTTATCCGCCAGCAGCGCGTTCACTCTGCGCATCACTTCGAACGCGTCGGCGACATA
>DAISJI010000202.1:0-4735 GCA_036821585.1 Terriglobales bacterium | reverse complement strand
CTGCGCGTTCTGGTCATCGCACTCGTTTCGCTGACATCGGCGGCGCAACTGACCCCGAAGATGCGCGCCGGCATCGACGCCGCGTTCGCCGACGTCGCCAAGCCCGGCTCGCCCGGTTGTGCGATGGCGGTTTACCAGGACGGGAGGATCGCCTACGCGCGCGGCTACGGCCTCGCCAGCCTGGAGAACGAAACTCCCATCACGCCGCGAACCGTCTTCGACCTCGGTTCCACCAGCAAGCAGTTCACCGCCTTCAGCATCCTGCTGCTGGAACGTGACGGCAAGCTCGCGTTGTCGGACGACGTGCGCAAGTTCATCCCCGAACTGCCGCAGTACGAGCGCACCATCACCATCGCCGACCTGATGCATCACACCAGCGGCCTGCGCGACTATCTCACGCTCTGGAACCTGGCCGGCGTGGCCACGGAGAACCTGACCACCGACGATGACGCTTTGCAGTTGATCGTTCGGCAGAGGGGATCGAACTTTCCCTCCGGCAGCGAGTTTCTCTACAGCAACAGCGGCTACTTCCTGCTGTCGGAGATCGTGAAACGCGTCAGCGGCAAGAGCCTGCGGGATTTTGCGCAGGAACGCATCTTCACCCCGCTGGGCATGACGCACACTTTTTATGTGGACGACCACACGCTGGTCGTTCCGCGTCGCGCCACCGGCTACGCGCCCCGCGGAAAAGACTTTGCCATTGAAATGTCGAATTACGAGCAGACCGGCGACGGCGCCGTGAACAGCTCGGTCGAGGACCTGCTGCTCTGGAATAACAATTTCTACGCGCCGAAGGCCGGCGACGCGGCGCTCATCCAGCATGAGCACGAAACCGGAAAGCTGAGCAGCGGCGAGGCCATCGAATACGCCGCCGGGCTGTTCGTCGGCAGCTATCGCGGCCTGAAAATGATCCGGCACGGCGGTTCCTGGGCGGGATACCGCGCGGAGCTGCTGCGCTTTCCGGAGCAAAGGGTCGGGATCGCATGCCTCTGCAACCGCACCGATGGCGCACCCGAACACCGCGCCGAAGCCGTTGCCGAAATCGTCCTTGCGCAACATCTCGCGCCGCGATCGGCGGTCGAAACGGTAAAGGCAGTCAAGATCCTGGAGAGCGACCTCGATCGACACATCGGGATTTACGCCAACGTCAGCACCGGAGAACTGCGGCGCTTCACCGTACGCGACGGAAAGCTCTTATTCGGCGGCACGCGCGCATTGACTCCCCTGGCCCCGGACCGCTTCGAACTGCCCAGTTCGCGCACGCAGATCGTGTTCAACGGCGCCGACGAAATGCAGGTCATCCCCGCCACCGGCAAGGCGCTGATGTTTCGCCGTTTTCCGCCCGCTCCCGGACGCGACCTGGCGGCTTACACCGGTTCGTACTACAGCGACGAACTGGACACCACTTTCAAGGTGAGCGTTCAGGACGGCGCACTCGCGCTGGCGCCCAAATTCGGGCCCGGCCTGCGCCTGATGCATGCGGGTGGCGATACCTTTATGACCGACTTCGGCATTCGCATCACCTTCGAAGAGCACAATGGCCGCATCGATTCCGCTCTCGTCGGCGCCGGACGCGTCCGCAGTCTGCGCCTGACCCAAACCCAGGGATCAACGGGAAAGAGGCAATAATCATGCGGCGACCAGTCACGCTGCTGCTGCTGATCTGTGCGACGCTGGCCATGACCCAGGAGCCGGTGCGCAATCATCGTCCGCGCCTCCGCGAACTGGGGGTCACCGTCGGTGTGCTGCCGACCGGCCAACTGAACGCCATCACCGACGTCCCCGGCGTGCTCGTCGGCCAAACCACGATCCTTCGCGGCGAAAGCGTGCGCACCGGCGTCACCGCAATCCTGCCGCACAATGGCAACCTCTTTCGCGCCAAAGTGCCGGGCGCTGTATTTATCGGCAACGCTTTCGGAAAACTGGCAGGTTCAACGCAGGTCAACGAACTCGGCGAAATCGAAACGCCCATCCTGCTGACTTCCACGCTGGCCGTGCCGCGCGTCGCCGACTTCCTGGTGGACTACATGCTCGCGCTGCCCGGCAACGAAGAGGTGCAGTCCATCAATCCGCTGGTCGGCGAGACCAACGACGGCTACCTCAACGACATTCGCTCGCGCCCAATTACGCGCGACGATGTCTTCAACGCGATTAAGTCCGCGAAGTCGGGCGCGGTGGAAGAAGGAAGCGTCGGCGCGGGAACGGGGACGATTGCCTTCGGCTGGAAGGGGGGAATCGGGAGCTCGTCGCGCAAGCTGCCTGCCTCGCTCGGCGGATACACCGTCGGCGTCCTGGTGCAGACGAATTTCGGCGGCGTGCTCTCGGTCGCCGGCGCACCGGTCGGCAAGGAACTCGGGAAGTACGCCTTCCGCGAGCAACTCGAGGGCCGCCCGCAGTCTTCCGAGCGCGGCCGCAGGGACGATGCCGACGGTTCGTGCATGATCGTCGTCGCCACCGACGCGCCCGTGGACGCGCGCAACCTGAAGCGCCTGGCCGCACGGGCCATCATGGGCCTGGCGCGCACCGGATCGTCCGGATCGAACGGCAGCGGCGACTACGTGATTGCCTTCTCCACCGCGCGCGACCACAATCAACCGGTGTTGGAGAACGAAGCCATGTCGCCGCTGTTTCTCGCCGCCATCGAAGCGACCGAGGAAGCGATTTACAACTCGATGTTCCGCGCCACCACCGTCACCGGACGCGGCCACACCATTGAAGCCCTGCCTCTCGACAAGACGCTCGAAGTGCTGAAGAAGCACGGGCTCATTCGAAATCAGAGATAGGATGTGTTGGCCTCGTGGGGCCGCTGTTGGCGGGGTTTTGGGAGTCCGGGATACGGGCTTTTCAATCGTTGGATTACAAGGGAGAGACAAATGCCGATCACTACCTTCAACAGTTTCACCGACGGGCTTGATCGGAATCGAAGGAAGCGCGACCACTTCATCGCGAACATTAACGTGGACGATGACCGCCGCTGGGTTCCTTATGCGGATGGTGTCTGGTTGCAGCCGTGCTGCTTCAACGTCACGACCGGAGGTTTCAGCGTCATGGTGAAGGCTCTGCCCGGCGCCAAGCTCGGCATTCACTACCATGTTGGGACGGTCCACGGCTATACCCTGCGCGGCCACTGGCGCTACCTGGAGCATGACTGGATCGCCAAGCCGGGAACCTTCGTTTACGAACCCGCCGGCGAGGCCCACACGCTGGTGGTGACCGATGACTCTCCCGAACCGGCGCTGATTCTTTTTATCGTCGAGGGCGGCCTCATTTACCTGGACAAGGCGGTCGGCGGTGGCTTTGCCGCCTACGAGGATGGGTTCAGCGCTCTTGAGCTGTGCCGGAAGTACTATCGTGAGGCCGGCCTCGATGCTCGCGAACTGGACGCGCTGATTCGCTGAATGAGGCACGCGGTCTGATTTTCTTGCCCCGGATGCGTGCGCGTGGTTTACGAGGTCGCCGGGGAAGGCCGATGCGAACAAGCGGCGCAAACGCACGGTAAGTGCTGATAGCAACAGTTGGGGTGCAAACGACTCTCCGCAGCAGCGGATTGCTATCGACAGTTATGATCAGCGGCTGTTATGCCAGCCGTGGGACAAGAGTTACGAGAGCGATGGGAGAGGAACTCGGCTAAGCCTATGGTTCGGGCGCTGTGCATCGTTCGAGTTATCGCGACGCTAATAGGTGGCGTGGCATTCCTGCAGGCGTGGGTAGTGCCGGTCGCGCACGCTGTGGATCGCACGCAGTGTCCGTCGGCGCAGACGCGCTGCGAGATCGCCATTACATTCGACGATCTTCCGAAGGTGGTGCCGCCAGCCGCGCGCGCCGAGTATGCGAATGAAGCGTATCTGACGCTGACGCGAATCATTTCAACGCTGCGTGCGCACAATGCACCCGCCATCGGCTTCGTGGTGGGCATGAACATTGACGGAGCCGATCGAGACGCAAGCGCCGCCATGCTGCGGATGTGGCTGCGATCCGGGCTGACGCTCGGGAACCACTCGTATTCGCACCCCAACCTTTGTGAGTCGAAGGGGAATAGTTTTGCCGAGGATGTTCGCCGGGGAGAGGAGGTGCTGCGCAAGGCAATCCGCCCCGCCGCCCCGACAACGTATTTCCGATTTCCTTACCTGTGCACCGGCAGAACGGGAGCGGAAAAGAACGGCTTCGCGAACTTCCTGGAGAGGAACGGATGGCAGAACGCGCCGGTCACAATCGAGCCCGGCGATTACATGTTCAACGAACTGTACCTCTATGCGCGTAGCCGGCATGACGCCGCGCTCCAGCAGCAGATTCGAGATGAGTACCTGTTGCGTGTCCGCAGCCTCCTGCAGTATTTCGAGCAAGTATCGCGCGAACTGTTTGGACGCGCGATTCCGCAGGTATTGCTGATCCATTCCAACGATCTGAATACCGATTGTCTCGACGACGTGCTGCGCACGATCGAGCAGCGCGGATACCGATTTGTGACGCTCGACCACGCCCTCGAAGATCGGGCGTATCGCACAGCGGACGACTACGTGGGAACGATGGGCATCTCGTGGTTGCATCGTTGGAAGGTGGCGCTGGGAAAGCCGCTCGACTACTCGACGGAGCCACGCATTCCCTCTTGGCTGGTGTACCAGGTGGAGAAGCTGCACGAGTCGCACTGAGGATGCGGCGGGCCTCTCCCGACGTCCAATGCAAGGAATTGGCTTCTAACTGTTGTGAAATCCAATCATCATAAGTTACGGGACGG